>JAFAYS010000022.1 GCA_019240175.1 Chloroflexota bacterium
CCGTCGAGCTGTCGGCGGACGGCTTCGCGGCCAATGAACTGGTTTCGCTGTGGGTAACCCTGCCGGACGGCTCGGTGATCGGTCTGGGCGAGATCCAGGCTGACGGCGACGGCGCGTTCAGCGGCACGCTCTTCCTGCCCGGCCAGCTGCCGGTTGGACGGCACTACTTCACCGCGCACGGCAACTCAAGCGACAACACCGCGATCACGCCGTTTGTGCTGCAGTACGGCAACGGCCTGAACGTGCCGGGCGCGCAGCTGGCGGTTGACATCGGACGCGGCCCGCAGCGCTCGTTCCTGGCGCTGAGCGGCGAAGGCTTCTCGGCCAACGAAAATGTCTCGTTCTGGCTGACGCAGCCCAACGGCGCAGTGCTTGGTCTGGGCGAGGTCAACGCGGACGGCGACGGCAACCTGGATGTGGTGCTCTACCTCAGCGAGCAGCTGCCGGTCGGCACGCACTACCTGTCCTTCCGCAGCAACGAGAGCAATCAGGGCGGCTTCTACAAGCTGTTCCTTGAGCCTGGCTCCAGCGAGTCGGACGAGTAAGCTCGTCGGCAACGATCACGCCCCTGGCATTGCCAGGGGCGCTTTTTTTATTGGAGCTTATTTGTATTCGCTGTTATCCACGCGAGAAGCGCTCCTCAACTTGCCGGATTGTCGGCAACGTCGAGATGCCCGGCCCTTCGATCGCATAGGAGGCCGCCGCGCAAGCCCAGCGCGCCGCCGCGACCGGCAGCTGTCCCTGCTGGAGCGCCATAAAAAACGCCGCCGCAAACACATCGCCCGCGCCGGTCGGATCGACCACCTTAGCAGGAAAGGCGGCCACGTCGGTCGGGACGCCGCTCACAAAGACCGTCGCGCCACGCTCGGCGCGCGTCAGCACCAGGATCGGAATGCGCTGCGCCAATTGCTCAACCAGCGGCTCGTCGGACTGCACATCTTCTTCGCTCAGGATCACGATTCGCACGCCGGTGAACGGCAGCGCCAGCAGATCGTTGGGCGCGGTCGTCACGATCTTGTCGGGCTGCACCGTACGAATCCAGCCCTGAGGCGTCACGCCGATCTGCGCCTGTGGAAAAAGCGCGGCCACCGTATCCGGCACCTCTTGGGTAATCGGGGCGATATGCACGATCGGCGCGTCCAGCCAAGCGTCGGGCACATAGCGCAGATCGATCGTTTCGGCGCGCGCGTGCAGCAGCTGGGTGCGCCCGTCAGCGTGGTAGCGATTTTCGAAGATGGTGGTTTCGGGTGAGGGCTGCCGGAAAATCTGCACGCCCTCGGGGATCGCCGACAGATCGAAATCTGGGGCGCAGGCGGTCAAAATGGCCGTGCGCAGGCCAAGACAGTGCGCGGTCAGGGCAGCAAAAAGCGCCGTCCCGCCTAACCGCGTGGAGCCGTCGGGCTGAAGGTCGGCGCAGATGTGGCCGATAACGACATAATCGATCATCAATAAGCGCTTTGCTATTGAGGAAGCGCCTCGATCGAGAAAACGTCAGGCGCGTCGATAACTCAGGTTTATTTCTTTGGAAAGACAGTAATCTTGCGTGACTCGCCTTCGCCCGAGCTTTCGGTATAGACCGTCGCATCCTCGCGCAGCGCCATGTGGATGATACGCCGATCGTAGGCTTGCATCGGGTCAAGGATCTGGGGCCGACCTGTCGTGCGCACTTGCTCAGCCACACGGCGAGCCAGACCTTCCAGCGACTCCTGGCGGCGCTGGCGGTAGTTGCCCACGTCGATCACGATCTGCGGCCAGCGACCGACATGCCGATTGACCAGCGTGTTGATCAAGAACTGCAGCGACCGCAGCGTCTCGCCGCGCCGCCCGATCATCAGACCAACCGTCTCCTCATCCAGACCCTCGACGTACAGCATAATGCTGTGCTGGGTTTCGCCTTCGGGCCCGGTCGAGGTGGAATGCTGGACGTTGACATAGCCTTCGACGCCCATGCGCTCCAGGACGCCTTCCAGAATGCGGCGGCCCTCTGCGCCGGCGGCCTGCGGATCATGGTCGGCGCGGCTGCGGCGGCTGGTCTGCGGCGCTTCCAGCTCTTCTTCTGTGACATCCGGCGTGCTGACGCGCACCAGCGCCTCATTTTCCTCGTCGCCGTTTTGCAGCACCTCGATAATCACATCATCTTCGTCGACACCCATCTGCTCAAGAGCCAGCCGTGTGGCCTCGGCGACCGTCCGCGCGCTAATTTCGATGCTGGGCATACACTCCCTCTTGGTAAAGCTGCAAGGCTCAGATCATGGGGATCGTGAACCTTGCAGTTTATCTGTCTGAATGCTCGCTTATCGTCGTTTTTTGTTGATCTGGCGCTTCGCGTCGCTGATCGCCTGCTCAGTCGCCGCATCGCCGCTGGTGGCTGCGTTGCCGCTGGTAGCCGCGTTGGGAGACAGCTTGTTGAGCGGTGCCCAGAAATCGGCGCGTGCCGGCGCTTCCTCAACCTCAACCGTGCCCGTGTTGTCGGGGCTGATCGGCACAGCGGCGGGTGTGAGAAAGCCTCTGCGCTCCGGCAAGAACGGCAGGTAGTTGGTCAGCGAACCAAAACCCGAAACAAAGAACTGCTGGATCACGGCCAGCATCGAGCCGGCTACCCAGTAGAGCACCGCGCCCTGGTTGAAGGTAAAGCCGATGTAGCCAAAGACCAGCGGCATGAACATCAGCGCCTGGCTCATGGCCTTCTGCTGCGGATCTTGAATCTTCGGCTGTGCCATCAGCGTCACCGTCAGCTGGAGCAGCACCGAGAGCACCGGCAGCACCAGGTAGGCAACACCCGTGAAGGTGCCATCCTGAAACGCCGATCGTCCCAGCTGAATGCCGAGAAACGACAGCTGCTCCGCCGGCAGATCATTCTGCGTCACCAGATGGATCACCGCGTTATACACGCCGATGAAGATCGGCAGCTGGATCAGCAGCGGCAAACAGCTACCGGCAGGATTGACCTTGTAATCGCGATACAGCTTGGTCATTTCCTCAGTCAGCTTTTGCTGATCTTTGCCATACTTGCGCCGCAGCTCAGCCATCATCGGCTGCAGCTCCTGCATCTTTTTGCTTGATTGGAGCTGCTTGATCGTCAGCGGCAGCATGGCTACGCGCGTGAGGATCGTGAACAAAATAATTGCAATCCCGAGGCTGCCGGTCCAGGTAGTCAGGCTTTGCAGCACAAACTCAAGAAAACCTACAAAATATTGCCAGCCAGGCATCGAACAAGCTCCTTATGCTATGCGTACATAGCCATTATATGTCGTGTACCGATCGAATGTTGCAAGCTGAGTGCCGCTAGTCGATCGAGTTACTATCTGTATATTTATGGTACCGGATCGGAACCACCCTGCGCCCACGGATGACAGCGCGCGATCCGCCGTACTGTCAGCCAGCCACCTTTGAAAAATCCGTAGCGGGCGATCGCCTCATAGCCGTATTGCGAGCAGGTTGGCGTATAAATACAGCTAGGAGGAGTGAGTGGTGAGATGAAGCGCTGGTAGAACCGAATCAGCGCCAGTGCTATCCACCGGCCCATCGGTAGCTCCTTGATTGCCATCGTTCGCGTCGGGGGGAACCCAGAGCTTTGCGCGTTTAAGCAGCTCCGTGATGGCGTGCTGAAGATCGGGAAAGGGCGCGCGTAGCACGGGCGTGCGAACCACAAACACCAGGTCGTAGCCCGGCGTAATGTTGGCGTACAGCCGCCGCACAGCTTCGCGGACACGCCGTTTGGCGCGGTTGCGATCGTGCGCTTTGCCAAACTGCTTGCCCACCACAAAGCCGCAGCGCGTTCGCCCTACCCGATTGCGCGCAGCGTTCATAATGAACAACGGGTGCGACCAAGACTTACCGTCGCGACGCACCCGCTGAAACTGCTCTGGTCGTTGCAGCCGCTGGCTCCGCCGCATGCTGCGTCCTTTTAGCGATGTCCGCGTGGAACTCGGCGTCGCTCATTGCTAACCGAGAGTTTCCAACGGCCTTTCAGCCGACGTGCCTTAAGCACGAGCTGTCCTTTTTTTGTCGCCATGCGCGACAAGAAGCCATGTTTACGGCGGCGCGGAATCCGCTTCGGCTGCCACGTTCGCTTGGGCATGAATCTACAAACCCCCTAAAAACAAAAATTGGGCGCGCTACCCTTTATGGACACACAAAGAGCGTAGAGCTTGCTCCACGCCCCCGTAGATCCTGGTCATATCGCCTTATGGGCGACGCGCATCGTATATTATACGAGGTGGTTTCCGCTCCGTCAAATATTTGCGCGCTTTTGTGCCATCGAAGAAGCTAGCACGGCGCGCTTAAATCAGGCTTTGCGGCGGCTAAACGTATAGTCGCCGTCCAGCGGTGTTGCGGAAAGGTTGATGCCGGTGCTGTCGATGGTGTAGGTGTGCGGCAGCCGATCGTGGGCGCTGTAGCGCATTTTGAGCACGATCAGCGAGAAGAGCTGCTGAGCGTTGACGTCGACATGTTCCAGGAAGAAGATGTTATCGGCCAGCGCGGAAAGATTCTTACCGGCGAAGGAAAGGTCGCGCCCGATGATTGGATCGATCTCCAAGGTGATCAGCGCCGTGACCTGCTGGATGCGGAAAAACGTTACCAGCGAGGCGAAGAAGCTGGACGCGCGACCGCGATCCATCAGTGGCCGCTCCATATCGCCGATGCCGTCGATCACCAGCCGCTGGATCTTTTTCTCGGCGATCAGCGTGCGAAGCTCCAGAGCGACAATATCGGCGTTGAGCTCGACCGGCGGATAGTAGCGCAGGATCAAGCTGCCCGCGTCGACGGCGCTTTGTAGATCCATGCCGAAGAGCTTGGCCTTGGCGATCATCTGCTGCGGCGTTTCGCTAAAGGTGATCAGCAGCGCCGGCTCGTTTTTGGCCGCGCCAGCCAGCACATAATGCAGCGCGATCAGCGTCTTGCCGATGCCCTCGGCTCCCGCGACGATCGTGCTGGTGCCCTGGTTCACGCCGCCCTCAACCATGGTGTCAAGCGCCGCGATGCCGAGCGAGACCCGCTGATCGCTCAGCGCGATATCTTTGACGGTAATCACCGATTCCTGGCGCGGATAGCAGATCACGCCTTCGTCGGTAAGCGTAAAGCTATGTTTGCCCAGTAGCGGGTTCGCGCCGCGCTGCTTCACGACTTGCAGCGTGCGGATCACCTGATCGCCGACCATCTCCTGGTTGAGCGCGATCACGCCGTCGACGGCGGTAAGCTCCGAGCGATTGGCGTCTATAATCGAAGAAAGATCGTAGGTTACAAGGGTTGTAACATTCAGCAGATTGAGCTTGGCGCTGAGATCGTAGAGGAACTGATGCGGCGCTGAGCGGCTGTTGGCGGTGATCAAAATGCCCTGGATACCGTCGAGGACAACAATCCGCGCCTTGTGCTCACGGGCCTCGCGCACGATCGTATCGGCGGCTTCGTCCAGGCTCGTCGAAAGCTGGTGCTGCAGGTTGAGCAGCTTAATTCGACCACCAATATGGCTCTGGCTAAAGAACCGAAAGCTTTGGAGATTGGTGATCAGTTTATTGTGCGGCTCGGAAAAGGCAGTGACGAAGAGCACTCGCTCGTCGCGGTCTGCGGCGGCACATGCGATCTGCGCGGCCAGAACCGTTTTGCCGGAGCCTGCCACGCCGCCAATCAGCATCAACGAATTTTGGACGACGCCACCCCCAAGGATCAGATCCAGCTGGGGCACTCCTGTAGCGACGGAAGCCGGTCGTTCCATCACGGCCTTCTCTTTCTCATACTGGCATACGATTGTGATGACGGAGCTATTATATTCTAGTCCAGTCAGGTGCGCTTGTCTAGAAATCCTGCTGGCCTA
>JAFAYS010000042.1 GCA_019240175.1 Chloroflexota bacterium
CATCGCGATTCCGACCTTTCTGGCGCTGCGGCCCGGCCTGGCCTACGGCGTTTTCTTCAATAACACCTGGCACAGCCGCTTCGATATCGGCGCGCAGCAGCCCGGCGTGTGGCGCATGGAGGCCGATGGCGGCGAGCTGGACTATTACCTGGTCTACGGCCCGACGCCCGAGGAGGTCGTCGCGGGCTTTGGCCAGATCCTCGGCACGACGCCGCTGCCGCCGCGCTGGTCGCTGGGCTACCACCAGAGCCGCTGGAGCTACAAGAGCGAGGCCGAGGTGCGCGAGCTGGCGGCGGAGTTTCGGCGGCGCGGCATTCCCTGCGACACGATCCATCTCGACATCGATCACATGGACGGCTACCGCAACTTCACCTGGAACGGCGCGAACTTCCCCGATCCGCGCGCACTGATCGCGGATCTTCAGCGCGACGGCTTTCGCGTGGTCACGATCGCCGATGCTGGCGTGAAAGTCGATCCCGCGTATCCGCTGTACGCCGACGGCATGGAGCGCAACATGTTTCTGCGCCGCAGCGACGGTGAGGTGTTTCAAGGCTTTGTCTGGCCCGACGACTCGGTCTTTGCCGATTTTATGCGGCCCGACGTGCGCGCGTGGTGGGGCGAGCAGCAGCACGACTTTGTGAATCTCGGGATCAGCGGCATCTGGAACGACATGAACGAGCCGACGGTCTTCGCGATTCCGTTCAGCCAGGGCGGCGGCGATCCCGGCACGATCGATCTCGACATTCTGCAAGGCCCGTGCTGCGACCAGGCGACTCATGCCGAGGTCCACAATCTCTACGGCTCGGCGATGGCACAGACCAGCTACGAGGGCTTGCGACGCTCACGCGGCGAGCGGCCTTTCGTCCTGACGCGCTCGGCCTACGCCGGCATCCAGCGCTGGAGCGCCTGCTGGATGGGCGATAACGCGTCGCGCTGGGAGCATCTCGAAATGACGATGCCGCAGCTGATGAACATGGGCCTGTCGGGCGTACCGCTGGTCGGCACCGATATCGGCGGCTTCTACGGCAACGCCAGCGGTGAGCTGTTCGCGCGCTGGATGCAGCTCGGCCTGCTGATGCCGTTCAGCCGTGGCCACTCAAGCGCCGACACCGAGCGCCACGAGCCGTGGGTTTTCGGCCCCGAGATCGAGGAGATCTGCGCCACCTACATGCGGCTGCGCTACCGGCTGCTGCCGTATCTGTACTCGCTGGCCTACGAGTCGTCGCAGAGTGGCGCGCCGCTGCTGAGGCCGCTGCTGTATCACTTCCCGGACGACACCGCGACCTACCAGCTCCACGATCAGCTGATGCTTGGCCCGTCGCTGCTGGCCGCGCCGATCTATCAGCCGGGCCGCGATCATCGCCAGGTGTATCTGCCAGCCGGCGAGTGGTTCGACTGGTGGACCGGCGAGCAGATCAGCGGCCAGCAGCATCTGCTGGTCCACGCGCCGCTAGAGCGCATGCCGCTGTTTGTGCGCGCCGGCACGATCCTGCCCAGCGGCCCCGAGCTGAACTACGTCGACGAAAAAGCGCTCGATCCGCTGACGCTCGATCTGTATCCGGGCGATGGTGCGTTTAGCCTGTATGAAGACGACGGCGCAAGCTTCGACTACGAGCAGGGCCAGTTCTGCCTCACCGACTACCGGCTGCGCAAGACCGGCGATCGGCTGAGCTTCGAGATCGGCGCGCGCACCGGCGACTACACGCCACCGCGACAACGGCTGGTGGTGCGGCTGCACGCGGCCAGCCCACGCACGGCGGCGGACTATCCCGACGCGCAGTACGATGCCGAAAGCCGCGTGCTCACGCTGGTGCTCGACGATGGGCAGAGCCGCTACCTTGAGTTCGTGCTCGACGAGGCGGCGGCGGAACTTGGAGAGATGCGAGGCCTGTGATGAAACTCCAATCTTATGCGCTGCCGTTTGCCAGACGCTCGGCCCAGCCCCGGCCACGAATCCGGATGCGTGAGCAAGTGCCGGCCTGGCTGTTTCTGCTGCCGGCGATCGTGATCTTCGGCTACTTCACCTGGTACCCGATGCTGGTCACGGTTGGCTTTAGCTTTCAGCGCGTCAGCCTGACCGGCGAGACCAGCTGGATCGGCCTTGACAACTATCGCCGCATGTTCGCCGATCCGCTCTTCTACATCTCCTGGCGCAACATCGGCCAGTTCGCGATGCTGAGCGTGGGCCTGGGCTTCCTGTTTCCGGTGGTGATCGCGCTGATGGTCAACGAGATGCGCCGGATCAACGGTTTTTTCCGGCTGGTCTACTACCTGCCGACGCTGATCCCGGTGACGGTCGCGCTGCTGGTCTGGCGGCAGATCTACGCGCCCGAGGGCGGCGTGCTCAACAGCCTGCTGGCGATCTTCGGCGTCGAGCCGCAGCTGTGGCTCCAGAATCCGTCGCTGGCCAAGCTGGCGATGGTGTTTATTATGACCTGGGCCGGTGCGGGCGGCACGATCTTGATCTATCTGGCGGCGCTGCAAGAGGTGCCGCTTGAGATCTACGAGGCCGCCGAGATCGACGGCTTCTCGCCCTGGCAGCGGGTGCGCTATATCGCGCTGCCGAATCTCACCTCGAAGATGATGGTGCTGCTGGTGCTGCAAGTGATCTTTGTGGTCCAGGTCTTCACCGAGCCCTTCTTGCTGACCCAGGGCGGCCCGGCCAACAGCACGGTCACGCCAGTGCTGAGCAGCTACCGCATCGCGTTC
>JAFAYS010000164.1 GCA_019240175.1 Chloroflexota bacterium
GCGCGAGCGACGGCCAGATCTTCATTAATCAAGAGTCGTTCGAGTGGTTTCAGCTGGCGACCGGCGGCATGCTCGATCCGGCGACGACGTTGATTCTGGACGGCGATCTGCCCAAGGCCGACTGGCTGACTGGCGAGTGGGCGCCCAAGCTATCGCAGCGCGACGGCGAGATCCACACGGTTTGTCCTGGCCGTCCGCTGGGCCTCGATCCGTTCGAGCAGATCGCGCAGGCCAAGATCCATGTGCATTTTTACGGACGGCATTTCCAGCAGCAGCATCCTAACTGGACGCGCAGCGGCCTGGCCAGCGGCTACATGCATCTGCATCCCACCGTCGCGCCAAATGAGTGGGTGCGCGAGCTGTCGCAGTACGACGCGGCCTGGTTTCATGTTTTTACGAGCACCAACGGCGGCGATCTTCAGCGCGCGCACTGGGACGATCTGAATCTGCCGGCGCGGCTCGGCACCTACGCTGCCGCTGGTCTGCCCTGGATCTTGAAAGATAACCGTCATAGTCGGGTTGCGGTGCAGAGCCTGGCTCAGCGCCACGACGTTGGGATCTTCTTCCGCGATTTTGCGGATCTCGGCAAGCAGCTGCGGGACCGCGGGCGCATCGCGCAGCTGACGACCAACATGCGGGCGTCGCGGCACCAGTTCGCCTTCGATAGCCATGTCGAGCGACTCGTCGGCTTTTTCCGCCAAACGATCGCGCGCCGTGTCGGGCTGATCGAGCGCAACGTCTAGGCTGTTGGTACAGCGTTTGCTCCACGACAGCGAGATGATTTTAAGGAGAACAAAGAACAGAGAACAAACGCACATTAATACAACGCTACTGATGTTCTTTGCTTAGCTGTTCTTCCCAGAAGGAGGGAGAGTATGGCTAGCTCAAGCAAGACGACAACTGATCATAACCAGATTCGTAAATGGGCCGAGGCGCGCGGCGGTCTGCCTGTGACGGTGCGCGGAACCGGCGACGGCGACGAGCCGGGCGTGCTGCGCATCGATTTTCCGGGCGGCACTGGCAGCGATCGCTTTGAGGAGATCGCGTGGGACGAGTGGTTCGAGAAGTTCGACGAGAACAACCTGGCGTTCCTGTATCAGGACCACAAGGCCGACGGCGCGGAGAGCACCTTCTTCAAGCTGATCAGCCGCGAGACGGCGAAGGAAAAGGAACGCGGTAAGTAGAGAGATAGGCCCCCATCCTGTTTGAAGGAACAAACGAACAAAGGAACAAGCGAACAAGAAGTCTGGTCATTTGTTCCTTTGTTTTCTTGTTCTTTTGTTTGACCATATGGTGAGGACCTGGTTGCTACACCTTACCAACATTCTGCGCTCCTGTCCTCAAGCGACGGCGGCGCGAAAGTGATGATCGATGGGCATAAGCGATCGCTGGTACGAGAACGCTATTATCTACTGCCTGGATGTCGATACGTTTCAAGACGGCGATGACGACGGCGTCGGCGATTTCAAGGGCCTGACCAAGCGCCTGGATTATCTGGTCGGTCTGGGCATCACCTGTCTCTGGCTGCTGCCGTTCTATCCGTCGCCCAACCGCGACAACGGCTACGACATCACCGACTACTACAACGTCGATCCGCGGCTCGGCACGCTGGGCGATTTCGTCGAGTTTATGCGCGAGGCTCGTGAGCGCGGCATTCGCGTGATCGTCGATCTCGTCGTCAACCACACGTCGGATCAGCATCCCTGGTTCCAGGCCGCCTGCCGCGATCCGCACTCCAAGTACCGCGATTTCTATGTCTGGTCAGAGGAAAAGCCCGCCGATGCTCACGAGGGCGTCGTCTTTCCGGGCCAGCAAGACTCGATCTGGACCTATAACAAAGACGCGCGCGCCTACTATTTCCACCGCTTTTACGAGCACCAGCCGGATCTCAACATCAGCAATCCCGCCGTGACCGAGGAGATCCGCAAGATCATGGGCTTCTGGCTCGAGCTGGGCGTTTCCGGCTTTCGCGTGGATGCCGCGCCGTTCTTGATCGAGATGAAGGGCATCAAGGGCGCCGATGTGGACGATCCATATCTGTACCTCAAGGAGATGCACGAGTTTCTCACGGTGCGGCGCGGCGACGCGATCATGCTGGCCGAGGCTAACGTCGCGCCCGAGGAGATCGCGAAGTACACCGGCGACGGCGACAAGATGGATATGCTCTTCAACTTTCTGGTCAACCAGCAGCTCTTTCTGGCGCTGGCGCGCGGCAAGGCTCAGCCGCTGATCAAAAGCCTCAACGCGCTGCCGCAGATCCCGAAGTGGTGCCAGTGGGCCAGCTTCCTGCGCAACCACGACGAGATCGATCTCGGGCGGCTCAGCGACAAGGAGCGCCAGGAAGTTTTCGCGCAGTTCGGCCCCG
>JAFAYS010000247.1 GCA_019240175.1 Chloroflexota bacterium
CGGACCTTCAGTTGGCTGACCAAACGGCGCAGTCTACGCACCCGCTGGTGCAAAAAAGCGGCGAATTGGCTGGCCTTGGTGCAACTGGCCTGTGCGCATATTTTGTGCAACCTCGCAATTTACGGATAGACACTTAGCCCGAGACGACGTTCGAGTCCTGCGCGTGCTCCGCGACCGGCGCGTTGGGCGGCGCGTAGTCTCCGCAGATCAGCTTTTCGGCGATCCGCGCCGACGAGAGCACGCCCGGCAAGCCCGCGCCCGGATGCGTTCCCGCGCCGACGAAGTACAGATTCGGAATATCTTCGCTCTGGTTATGCGGGCGGAAATACGCCGACTGCGTCAGGATCGGCTCGACCGAGAAGGCGCTGCCCAGATACGAGTTGAGCGTTTCGTGGAAGTGCTGCGGCGTGATCATATGCTCGGCGACGAGATGCTTGCTCAGGCCGGGCAGATAGCGCTCTTCCAAAAACTGCATAATCTTATCGCGGTAGGGCTTGGCCGCCTTGGCCCAATCGGTGCCCGAGCCCAGATGCGGCACCGGCGACAGCACATAGAACGCGTCGCAGCCTGGAGGTGCCAGCGATGGATCGGTGAGCGTAGGCACATGCAGGTAGAGCGAGAAGTCTTTGGCCAGCTGCTTTTTGGTGAAAATATCGGTCAGAAGCGGCTTGTAGCGCTTGCCAAGGATAATATCGTGGTGCTTCAGCTCGGGGCCGTCCGTGCCGCGATACTGCCGATCCGTGCCGAAGTAGATCACCACCAGCGACATCGAGTAGCGCGTGCGCGCCAGCTTGTGATCGTTCCAGCTTGGCCGCACCTGCGGCGGAAGCAGCTTGTTGTAGGCAAACGCGACCTCGCCGTTGCACACCACCGCGTCGGCCTTCTCGACGGTGCCGTCGGCTAGCAGCACGCCCTTGGCCTGGCCGCCCTCCACCACAATCTGCTGGACCTCGGTGTCCAGTCGCAGCTCGCCGCCCAGCTCTTCGAAGAGCCGCACCAGGCCGTTGACTATCGCGCCGGTGCCGCCCATTGCAAAATGCACGCCCCACTTGCGCTCAAGAAAATGGATCAGCGTGTAGATCGACGTGGTCTGAAAAGGATTGCCGCCGACCAGCAGCGGATGGAACGACAGTACCTGCCGCGTGCGCTCATCCTTGACGAACTGGCTGACAAAGCCGTACACCGTGCGATACGACTCTAGCTTCATCATGTCGGGAATAATCTTGATCATGTCCCAGGGCTTGAGAAACGGCTGATCCGCCAGCCGCGTAAAGCCCACGTCGAAGATCTTCTCGCTGCGCCGCACAAATTCCTGGTAGCCCGGCACATCGTCGGGGTTGAAGCGGCCAATCTGCTCGATCATGCGCTCGCTGTCGCCGGTGTAGTCGAAGTGCGAGCCGTCATGAAAAAAGATGCGGTAAAACGGATCGACCGGCACCATTTGTACGTAATCTTCAGTACGACGGCCAGCATCCTGGAACAGCTCTTCGATCAGCCAGGGCGCGGTGATCACCGTCGGGCCGCCGTCGAACTTGAAGCCGTTCTGCTCGTACACATAAGCGCGACCGCCGGGCTTGTCACGCTTTTCAAGCAGCAAAACATCATGACCGCGCCGTTGCAGCCGGACGGCTGTCGCTAAACCGCCAAAGCCGCTGCCAATAACAATGATGCGCATATCTGCTCCTGCAACAATCGATCGTCTAATACATAGAGAACAAGGGAACAAGGGAACCAAGGAACAAAAAGGATTAGACTCTCCCCTTTATTCTTTTGTTCTTTTGTTTTATTTGTTCTCGCGATAAGCTCTGTATATAGTTATAGCAGCATTCGCGATACGCGCCGGAGATTGGGGTAAATCCAGGACTAGCGCGGCGTACGTAGAGTATTTTATAATTGGTGTACCATGTCAGATACAAGTCTTAATACAACCGAAGAAGTACGCGGCCTGGTCCGCGCAGGCCGGGCCGCTGTTCGCGTCGGCGACTACGAGGCCGCGCGCACCACCTTTGAGCGCGCGCTGGATCTTGACCCTGCCAGCCAGGAGGCGATCGACGGGCTGCGCGACGCACAGCGACGGCTCGGCATGTCGCCCAAGCCCACCGGCGACGAGCAGGTCGAGTTCTGCTATCGCCACCCGGAGACCGAGACCGCGCTGCACTGCACGTCGTGCGGACGACCGATCTGTGTGCGCTGCACAACGCCTGCCGCTGTGGGCCAGCTGTGCCCTGAGTGCCGTAAAGGCCGACGCGCCCCCAACTACAAGATCTCGCCCGGCAGCCTGGTCAAAGGCGCGATCGTCGGGCTGGTGGTCTCAACGGTTGTGGCGGGACTGATCGGATTTTTTGGCGGAGCGATCGGCTTCTTCCTGTTCTTCATCCTTTTCGCAATCGCACCAGCTGCCGCCGAGATGATCGTACGCAGTGTGGACTGGGCAACTGGCAACAAGCGGGGACGACCGATGCAGATCACCGTGGCGGTGGCGATGATCCTGGGCGGCCTGATCGCCTTCCAGTTTACCTTCGCAGCCCTGCCGATTGGTCTATTCCTACTGATTGGCGTCGGCACGGCAGTTGCGCGACTGCGCTAGTTATATTAGGATATGCGCCCTGAAACACCAGAGTGGATCAGGGGAGTTAACACATGATCAAACTACGACTCATGCTTGCCAGCGCGCTGCTTTTGTTAGGGCTCGCGGCATGTAACAGTGGCACAACACCCACGCCCGCACCATCAGCATCGCCGGATGCCAGCGCGCCGGCATCGCCGATCACCCAGCCGACATCCAGCGTCACATCGATCCCGGAAGACCAGTATCCGGCTCCTAGCGCTGGGGTGCAGGGAGGCTATCCATCGCCCTCGTCGTCGCCGTAAGTTGCGCTAAGACGTGCTGAGTGGTATACTTATGCAACGTTATACGCCGTTTGTGAAAAGTGGGTGGCCCCCACTTTTCGCGTTGTTGACGGTCTAAAGCGTAGAGAAGGAAACCATGAAAAGCGATTTCTACGCAGCAATTTCGCAGATCGCAGCCGAGCGCGGCATTCCCCGCGAGTCGGTGCAAGAAGTAGTTGAGCAAGCGCTGGTGACCGCCTACCGGCGCTATTTAGGTAATAATCCGCCGCCCATGGAAGTATCGGTCAAGATCGATCCCGTGAGCGGTGAGGCACGCGTGTTTGCGGAAAAGCAAGTTGTAGAAGATGTTGACGACGATCGCTTTGAGGTCGCGCTCGATATTGCCCGCCGCATCCGCTCCGATGCCGAAGTCGGCGAGATGGTGATGGTCGAATCGACGCCAAACGACTTTGGACGCATCGCCGCGCAGACCGCCAAGCAGGTCGTTTTGCAGCGCATCAAAGAAGTTGAGCGCGACCATGTGTACGGCGAGTTTATGGAGCGCGAGGGCGAGATCGTCACGGCGCAGGTGCAGCGACATGCTAAGGGCAACGTAATCCTGGAGATGGGCAAGGCCGAGGCGGTGCTACCGCCCAAGGAGCAGAGCCCAGCGGATCGCTATTATCCCGGTCAGCGGATCAAGGTGTATTTGCAGGAGATCCGCCGCGAGGAGCGTGGCCCACGGCTGATCGTGTCGCGCTCACACCGCGATCTGATCAAACGCTTGTTCGAGATGGAAGTGCCCGAGATCTACAACGGCGCTGTCGAGATCAAGTCGATCGCGCGTGAGCCCGGCGTGCGCACCAAGGTGGCCGTCGCCGCCCGCCAGGAAGGCGTCGATCCGGTCGGCTCGTGCGTGGGTATGCGCGGTATTCGCATCCAGAACATCGTCAACGAGCTGAACAACGAAAAGATCGACGTGGTGCAGTGGTCGCCCGAGGTTCGCACGTTTATCTCGAACGCGCTCTCGCCTGCCACGGCGGTCGAAGTTCAGCTCAACGAAGAAGAAAAATCAGCAGTTGTGATCGTGCCCGACAAGCAGCAGTCACTGGCGATCGGTAAGGAAGGCCAGAACGTGCGGCTGGCGGCCAAACTGACCGGCTGGCGCATCGATATCAAGAGCGCGTCGGAACTGCTGGAAGAAGAGCGCGAGATGGCCGAGGCCCGCGAGGCCGCACAGGCCGAGGCGATGGCAATCGAGTCGGCGCTGGCGATGGCGAAAGTCGAGCATCGCAAGGTCGGCGCGAACAGCATGGTACGCTACCAGAATATCGATCTGGGACCATTGCCCGCCGAGCTGGTCGGCCAGACCGTGGACGTGCGGTCGGTTCAGGACAAAATCAATATTTATTACAACGACAAGCTGATCGCCAGCTATATCTTCGAGGAAGAGGAAGAATAGCAGCAACGAGAAGAATAGACAGACTGCTGGTATAATAGATTATGTCTGGTTATTCATTGTTCTCGGATCTGGCTCTTTGTGCTATGGCAAAGCAGCAAAAAAGCCCACGGCAGCGACATGTTCCGATGCGAACCTGCATCGCCTGCCGCAAAGTTGACGCGAAACGCGGCCTGACCCGGATTGTGCGCCTACCGGAAGGTCGCGTCGCGATTGATCCGACAGGCAAGCAGCCAGGACGCGGCGCGTATCTGTGCGCCGAGCGTGGATGTTGGGAAACTGCGCTCAAGCGTAAAGCTGTTGAGCGAGCACTTAAGATCGAGATACTTGATCCGAGCGATCGGCAGCTGCTGAGCCAGCACGCCGAGACTTTGCCTTACGGAAGCGATGCAGATAAAGTTGATCCGGTATTGGTATCGGCTATGTGAGCAAAGATTGATTTCTAACATCATTTGTACATATATAACTGAACTTAAGGGGAGGCGCACGCAACGCATCCCCTTTGTTCTTGACGAAAGGAGCGCGGCATGAGTATTCCGCTGAAACGACCAGATGCTGCTACAGGGGATGATTCAACCGCTCGCACCGAGCGAGCGCCCGCCAAACCAGGAAATAATAACCAGCGCCCACAGAACAGCGGTCAACGCCCAGCTCAGCCGCAGCAACGCCCGCAAGGTGGCGGCGGACAGCCGCAGGGCAACGGCGGCCAGCGCACACAAGGTGGCGGACCATCGCAAGGCGGTGGCGGCCAGCGTCCGCAAGGCGGCGGACCATCGCAAGGTGGCGGCGGTGGTCGTCCGTACCAGGGCGGCGGCGGTGGCGGTCGTCCCCAAGGTGGCGGCGGTGGTGGCGGTGGCGGACAGCGCACTCAGGGCGGCGGCGGTGGTCGTCCGTACCAGGGCGGTGGCGGCGGTCGTCCGCAAGGCGGCGGTGGTGGTGGCCGACCGCAGGGTGGCGGTGGTGGTCGTCCGCAGGGCGGCGGTCGCGGCCCACAGGGTGGTCGTGGCGGCCCGCAGGGTGGTCGCGGCGGCAACCAGGGCGGCGGACGCTTTGGTAATCAAGGCGGTCGTGGCGCGCCAGCCCAAGCGCCGGCACCACGTGGCCCCGTTCGACCGCGTGGCCCCGTCGAGCTGCCGCCGACTATGACGATCCGTGAGCTGAGCGAAGGCCTTGGCGTCGGCGCGTCGGACATCATGAAAGAGCTGCTCAAGAACGGCATCATGGCCAACATCAACGCGCAGCTTGACTACGAGACTGCGGCGCTGATGGCGGCTGAGTTCGGCATC
>JAFAYS010000371.1 GCA_019240175.1 Chloroflexota bacterium
TCCAGGATTGGCGCGACCAAGGCCGGGATTTGATCGCCGGGATACTGGTTGTCGGCGTCGGTATTGACAATAATATCCGCGCCCAGCCGTAGCGCCGCGTCGATGCCGGTCTGAAAGGCGGCGGCCAGCCCTTTGTTGCTGACATGCCGCACCACGTGAGTCGCGCCGTGTGCGATCGCAACCTCGGAGGTGCGATCGCGGGAGCCGTCGTCGATCACCAGGATCTCGACTTTGTCGACGCCCGGAATCTGGCGCGGAATCTCGCGCAGCACAACAGGCAGGTGCTCTTCTTCGTCTTTTGCCGGAATTTGAATAATTAGCTTCATACGTTCGGCCACACAGGGTCCGCGACCAGCCACTGCGACGGATCGCGGCGAATGTAAGCCTGCATAATATAGGCGATTTTTTGCGTTACGTCACATACGTCGTCCTGAAGCGATCCTGAGCGCTCGATCAGCAGCGGCGGGTCGAACATGGCCCACGAGCGGTTGTCGGGTAGGCGATTGGTGAAGGCGGTCATCAGCGGCGCGCCGGTACGCAGCGCCAGCGTGGCTGGGCCGCTGGGCATGGGCGTTGGGCGGCCAAAAAAGCTGACGGTCAGATTGTTCTCGGCGATCGCGCGGTCGCCGCCCAGCAGCACGATCTGGTTGCGACGCAGCGCACGGATGATCGCGCGGCCCGCGTTCGGTCCCAGCGGCTCGATCTCGACGCCGGGCATGTCGCGCATGCGGTTCATGATCTGGTGGAGCCGTGGATCGCGAATCTGCTCGACAATCAGCAGGACGCGCGTGTTGAAGCGGCGGATCGCCGGCGCAAAGATGATCGTGTAGTTGCCACAGTGCGGCGCGATCATCAGCAGTCCGTTGCCACGATCCAGCGCTCGCTCGACGTTGTGCTCGCCCTCCATGACGATGTGCCGATCCAGCTCTGCGGGCGGCAGCTGGGGAAAGCGAAACAGATCGAAATAGTTTTTGAACATGCCGATCATCACGCCGCGCGCCGCGATCTCGCGATCCCGCTGGTTGGCTGTCGGCATCACGACGCTCAGATTGTTCAGCACGGTTTTCCAGGCCGGCACGCGTGGCCCGATCGCTGCGCCGAGCTGCTCACAGAGCGCGTAGCCCAGGCGCGGCGGCACGTGCGGCACGCTGCGGGCGGCGATCGCTAAAAGTGTCGCTAGCTGCATATGTTATGCTCAGCAGGAAGTGTGCGCGGGTGGCGGGCGGCAGGGGTTGTTACGCCCCTGCGCGCTGGTCGTGAGCTAGACCTGCTCATCGCCGCGGATGAAGGCCTCGGTCTTGGTGCGGGCCTCGTTGTCGGTGAACTGCTTGGGCGGCGTTTTCATGAAGTAGCTCGATGGGCTGTAGAGCGCGCCGCCAATGCCACGATCCAGCGCGATCTTGGCGCAGCGAATCGCGTCGATCACCACGCCGGCAGAGTTGGGCGAGTCCCAGACCTCAAGCTTGACCTCGCAGTTGAGCGGCACGTTGCCAAAGGTGGTACCTTCCATGCGGATGTAGCACCATTTGCGGTCGCTCAGCCACGGCACATAGTCGCTCGGCCCGACGTGCGCGTTCTCGTCACCGATCGAGTAGTCGAGCTGGCTGGTGACAGCGTTGGTTTTGGAGATCTTTTTCGACTCCAGCCGCTCGCGCTCTAGCATGTTCATGAAATCGGTGTTGCCGCCGAAGTTGAGCTGGTAGGTGCGATCCAGCCGCACGCCGCGCTCGCGGAATAGATTCGTCAGCACGCGGTGGGTGATCGTCGCGCCGACCTGCGACTTGATGTCGTCGCCGATGATCGGCAGCTTGCGCTCTTCGAAGCGTTTTCGCCAATACTCCTGCGAGGCGATAAAGACCGGCACGCAGTTGATAAAGGCGCAGCCCGCCTCTAGCACCTGCTCGACGTACCATTTGGTCGCCATCTCCGAGCCCACCGGCAGGTACGAGACCACCACGTCGGTCTTGGTGGCCTTGAGGATGCCCACAATATCGTCGGTGGGGCCGGGAGCTTTGGTGATCACGTCGCTCAGGTACTTGCCGATGCCGTCGTGGGTCATGCCGCGATGGACTTTAACGCCACTGAAGGGAACGTCGGAAAATTTATAGGTGTTGTTCGGCTCTGCAAAGACCGCCTCGCTGAGATCTTTGCCGACTTTGGTGATGTTGATATCGAACGCCGCCGAGAACTCAATATCGCGAATATGGTAGCTGCCCAGGTTGACGTGCATTAAGCCGGGCACAAAATCGCCCTCGCTGGCGTTTTTGTAGAACTCTATGCCCTGCACCAACGAGGACGCGCAGTTGCCAACTCCGATAATGGCAACGCGAATTTTTTTGTCACTCACTTCTGGTATCCGCTCCTTATGCTAAGGTTTCCTGTTCCTTACGCGGGGGTTTTTTACCCGTGTTTTCATTGTACTCCAGGACATAGCGCCGCGCAAAACAACTAGTCGTTTGGCCAGGGACGGAGGACGGAGAACCTAGAACCCAGAACCTAGAACCTAGGAGAACAAAGGAACAAAGAACAGAGAACAAAGAACAGAGAACAAAGAACAGAGAACAGAGAACAAGAGAACAAGAGAACAAAGAAGTACCTTAATTCCCCCTCGCCTATGGCAATGGGAGAGGGGGCTAGGGGGTGAGGGCCTGGAACAAGCGAACAAAGCAGTACCGAAAATCCCCCTCGCCTGTGGCAACGGGAGAGCGGGGTGCCCGAAGGGCGGGGGTGAGGGCCTGAATCAAGAACTAAAGAGGCAAGAAGTGGGGATTTAGAAAATTTTTCAGTAGCAGTATTTGACGACATGGTATAATGATCTGCGCGAGCGGGCGTAGCTCAGTTGGATAGAGCAAAGGTCTTCTAAACCTTAGGTCGCTGGTTCGAGTCCAGTCGCCCGTGCCAGGCTGGGGGCCATACGTTGGCCCTCGGCCCTCACCCCGGAAATCCCCAGGCTATCCACAACATTATCCAGAATTCTCAAATCAATTACGCGCTTCGTGACAGGATTTGCTGCGATCAGATCACCTATTTCAGCGCGCCGGCAATATCCAGCAGATCAGGGATCGATGGATGATCGTAGACCTGATTGTCCACGTGCGCAAACTGGATGTAGCCCTGCCGATCGATCACAAATGTGCCGCCAAGTTGACGTAACGACATAGGATTGCTCGGTAAGATTGCCTGGACTGTGTAGCCTACGCCCGGCAGCTCACCCCGACCAGCTAGCGCAAAGCCTTCACGAACGACTGAGTGGTGCCACAGCTTAGCATAGCTGGCCTCGAGCAGCTCGAACGCCTGGAAGCTTTCGCGGGTCGGGTCGGCGAGAATCGGGAACGGCAGCCGCAGAATATTGCCGAAGTGGGCGGTCTGGGGCCAGTTGCCTTGTGCAACCGCGACAACCTCGACGCCACGCTCGACAAAATCGTCATAGGCAGTGCGCAGCTTGATGATAAACTCGCGGCAGAACGCGCAGCCGAAGTGACGTAAAAACGTGAGCACGATCGGTCGCTGGCTCCAGTAGCTCTGAAGCGTAACGCGCGTGCCGTCGACGTTAAACATCGAAATATCTGGCGCGCGGTGCTCAGCGATAGCGTTCATAATATTCCTTCCTCGCGTAGATCTTGCTGAAGTGGTGACAACGCGTGTCATACAATTTTGGGAGGCAACGCATGTGGCACAACACATATAAGTGTAACAGCTTTAATGCAAGCGCCACGGCTACCGCGCTCAAAGTTCAGTCCCGATCCTAATTATTCGCCGGAACCAGGATCACATGGGACTACAAACGATAGCATTTTGAGACGGCGGGTTATGCCCGGCGAAGAGCGCAATCTATGCGCGCGGATGGTGATAGAATCGTAACGAGAACAAAGAACAAAGAACAGAGAACAAAAGCAAGTACCTCTATGTCCCCCTCGCCTATCGGGGGTGCCCTCTGGGCCTGGAGAGGGGGTTAGGGGGTGAGGGCCTGGCAGGCGATAAAGCGCGGTGCTGAAGCGTTGATAAAGATAGGTTTGGTCTGAGAATGAGAACCAAAATAAGCATAGCAGCGGTAGATTCAGCTTGTGGGCTGTTACGTAAAGTATAATAGAGATCAAGAAGTGTGCTCAGCTTGCTCGGTCGATCTGATTCAAGCCATGGAGCAGCACCATCGTATAGATCTTTTTTCATGGTCGGATAAAAGGGATGTGGGCTGGCACGACAGGCCGTCGTGGCTATGCCACACAAAGATGTGTAGCGGTC
>JAFAYS010000377.1 GCA_019240175.1 Chloroflexota bacterium
GCCGCGCGACTTCGACATCTTCTCGCTGTCTTCGCCCAGGATGATGCCCTGATTGAAGAGACGCAGCATCGGCTCGCCAAAATCCACCAGGCCCAGATCGCGCATGACCTTGGTCCAGAAGCGCGTGTAGAGCAGATGCATCACCGCGTGCTCAGCGCCGCCGGTGTACTGATCCACGGGCAGCCACTGCTTGCCGATCTCAGGATCGAACGGTCCCTGATCGTAGTGCGGCGACAGGTAGCGGTACTGGTACCACGACGAATCAACAAACGTGTCCATGGTGTCGGTGTCGCGCTCGGCGGGGCCGCCACACTGCGGACAGGTCGTGAAGCGCCAGGTCGGGTGCAGCTTGAGCGGCGACTGGCCGGTCGGCACGAAATCGACATCTTCGGGCAGCGTCACCGGCAGCTGATCTTCGGGCACCGGCACCTCGCCACACTGCGCGCAGTAGGTCATCGGGATCGGCGTGCCCCAATAGCGCTGCCGTGAGATCAGCCAGTCGCGCAGGCGGTAGTTGACGGCGGCCTTGCCCTTGTTCTGCTGTTCCAGCCACTCGATCGCGGCCTTGACGCTCTGACCGGACTCCTTGCCAGCCGGAACGCCATTCAGCGGCCCCGAGTTGACCATCACGCCGTCACCTGGCCAGGACTCGGCCATCGTCGCGCCGTCGAGGTTCTGGCCCTCGGGCTGCACGACCACCACGACCGGCAGATCGTACTTGCGGGCAAACGCAAAGTCGCGCTCGTCGTGGCCGGGCACCGCCATGATCGCGCCGGTGCCGTAGCCCATCAGCACATAGTCGGCGATCCAGATCGGCACCTGCTCACCGCTGGCCGGATTGATCGCATAGCCGCCGGTCCACACGCCGGTCTTTTCTTTGTCGGTGCTCAGCCGCTCAATCTCGCTCTGGCGGCTAGCCTGCAGCTTGTAGCTTTCGACCGCCGCGCGCTGCTCGTCGCTGGTCAGCGTATCGACCAGCGGATGCTCGGGCGCGAGGACCATGAAGGTTGCGCCCCACAGCGTATCGGGCCGTGTGGTGAAGACCTCGATCGGATCGCCTTTTTCGGTGCTAAAGACCACATGCGCGCCCTCGGACTTGCCGATCCAGTTGCGCTGCATGGCCATGATACGCTCGGGCCACTCGACGCCGCTGAAATCCAGCAGCTCGTCGGCATAGTTGGTGATGCGGAACAGCCACTGATCCAGATCTTTTTTGATCACCGGCGTGCCGCAGCGCTCGCACACACGATCTTCACCTTTGACCTGCTCACGCGCCAGCGTGGTGTTGCACGACGGGCACCAGTCGACGGGCGCGAACGTGCGGTAGGCCAGGCCTTTTTTGTAGAACTGGATGAAAAACCACTGGTTCCAGCGATAATACTCGGGATCACACGAGATCATCTGCTGGTCCCAATCGACCATCATGCCCATGGCCTTGATCTGGTTGCGCATGTACTCAATGTTGGAGTAGGTCCAGGTTTTGGGATTGATGTTGCGCTTGATCGCGGCGTTCTCGGCGGGCAGACCAAAGGCGTCGAAGCCGATCGGATAAAACACATCGTGGCCGCGCATGCGCATGAAACGGGCGCTGGTGTCGCTGGGGCTGTAGGCGTACCAGTGGCCGATGTGCAGGTTGCCGCTGGGATAGGGCAGCATCGTCAGCGCGTAGTGCTTCTTGCCCTCGGGCCGTGGATGAAACCGATAAATGCCGCTTTCTTCCCAACGCTGCCGCCATTTTTTCTCGGTTGCAACAGGCTCGTAGCGCTCTGCCATTATCTTTGCTCCTCATTAGAAAATAGGCCCTCACCCCCTAGCCCCCTCTCCCATTGCCATAGGCGAGGGGGAATCTGGTGAAGCTTCAATGTTTGTTCTCAGTTCTCGGTTCTCAGTTCTCGGTTCTTGGTTCTTGGTTCTTGGTTTGTTCCTTTGTTTCCTTGTTCCTTTGTTCCTTCGTTCTTCCCCTAGGTTCTAGGTTCTGGGTTCTAGGTTCTATACTACGACTCGTTTGTGCTCGGCCAGCTCCAACAGCCGATCCGCGATCTTGATCAGCTCGTCGCGGGCTTGGAGCGGCGCGAGCCAGTGCTCGGGAATCGAGTCGTAGCCCCAGCGCGCTCCCGCCAGCGCGCCGGCCACCGCGCCCTGCGTGTCGGCGTCGCCGCCCAGGTTGACCGCCGCCATCACGGCCTCTTCAAAGCTGTTGTGCGCCAGCAGCGCCCATACCGCGATTCTGAGCGTATCGACGACGTACCCCGTGGTCGGCAGCGAGTCCGAGCGGACATTGGCGCGCACGCTCTCGAGCACGTCGGCGATCTCAGAGGCGGCGCGCGGCTCTCGGCGGATACGTTGGGCCACGCTGCTCACGGCCTCGGCGATCGAAAGATCGTGGAGCAGATGATGGATCAGCAGATTGATCGCCATGCTGCCGGTCGCGGCCTGCGGATCGAAGTGCGTGATCAGCGCCTCATCGCGCGAGGCGTCCATCATGCGCCGCTGGTCGTAGACGTAGCGCAGCGCGATCGGCGCGCAGCGCATGATCGTGCCGTTGCCCGCGCTCTTGCCGCCCATCTGTCGATGCGCTCCCAGCGCGGCAGCCGGCAGCAGGTTGCCTTTGGTCCAGGCATTGAGCGCCGACCGCGTGATCGTGCCGACATCTTTGGGATTGGTCTTCAGCCAGGCGACATAGCGCGCCGCCACATCGTCGACGTTTAGCTCGCCGCACGCCACGATGCTCTCGGCCAGCGCGCGCGCCATCGCGGTATCGTCGGTGGTCTCGCCGGGCTTGAGTTTCAGCCAACCGCCGCCGACCATTTTGCGCAGCGAGCCGCCGTGAGACTGTGCGATCTCGAAGCGACTCATAAACTCAACCGGCCCGCCCAGCGCGTCGCCGACGGCCAGCCCGACCAAACTACCGCGTACATGTGCTTGTGTTATCGGCATAGCTCACTCTTTGTGCTAGCGCAGAATCAGGCAGGCACCGACTCGGCGTGTTGCAGCGGATACTCCCACTGCTCAAAGGCAAACGCCCAATGCCGATTGACCTGCTCGATCACCTGCGCGTCTTGATCGAACCGGTTCTTACGATAATCGCCGAGCGTCGCCAGATAGGCTTGCAGCGCCGGCTCGGCCTGCTCCCAGCCTGACAGCCGCAATGTTTGATAGATCCGCCGCACCGTGGCCAGCGGATCGCGCTCAAGATCCGCGAAGCGCACCTCGATGAAATCTTCCGCTGGCACCTGTGACTGCTCAACCAGCAATTTACGCAGCATCAGCGCGTACCATTGTAGAATATGTCGCTCGTCCTCATGCTCGCCGCGGCTTTGGAGTTTCATCAATGGGCGGATCTTGCGAAACATATGTCTGGTCGAGACAAATACATCGTACGGATTGCGATGAATATGAATAAACTTCGCGCCCGGAAACGTTTCGTGCAGCGCCTTGATCCGCCCGGTATTCGCCGGATTTTTCATAATCAGCTGCCGCCCGCTGTGCCGCAGCGTCAACTTTTTGAGCAGCCAGCGGTAGGTCTGCTGCCAGCGCCGATACTCTGCGTCCGAAAGCGCCTGTAGCAAGGCATAGCGCTCGAAATAGAAATCCGCCCGGTGCGGAAACGTCCACTGATGATACACCGACTGGACCGTTAGATTGGCAAGCGCCATCTCATCTTCCTGCGGCGAGTCAACCGACAGCCGCATGTTGTCCATTGGCCGCGTACCCAGCGATTGGATCGCAGACTGCCGGCCAGCCACCGCCTCGCCGATGAACATCACCTCCGGCGTGACCGCCTGGAACGTCGAAAGATAGCCGAACTGCGGATCGCGCGTCAGCAGGTTATGCAGATGCGTCGTGCCGCTGCGCCAGTGACCGACAATAAAGATCGGCGGCCTGGTGATCTCGATCTGCTCGACGGCGGCGTTGTAGCGCAGCCGCTCATACCAGCGCAGCGGACTTGCGAGCAGGCTCATCGTTATGAGCTCGGCGCTGCGTCGGCGGTACTGCGGATCGACGCCGCGATTCTCCCACAGCAGACGCAGCAGATTACGCGACGATGAGATGGCCAATGGATGTTGAAAGCCGGAAGGGTCGCCCTGGCTCATGCCACTTCCCCTACAGCCGCGTCTATGGCCGGCGAGCAACATAGATCAGCCGAGTTGATGTCGGCTGTGGCGGCTCATTCTGGGGGGTGTAACGTCCCACAAGCTCCAATCCCGCTCCCTCAATTGCTGCGATCACCTCGTCGTCGCTGTGCGCGCGCTGACGATGCGTCTCCGAGCCCTGCT
>JAFAYS010000693.1 GCA_019240175.1 Chloroflexota bacterium
CACACCGATCTCTTGAAAGATAGTCAGGCCGTGCTGAAGCACCTCCTTACTCTGCTCGACCTGATCTTCCGCTAGCTCCAGCAGCCCAAGCTGATCGTACATCAGCGCCTCGCCGATGCGATTGCCGATCTGCTGCGCCAGCGCCAGGCTTTCACCATAGTAGCGCCGCGCCGCCTGCCGATCGCCTCTGACCATCGCGAGCATACCGAAAAAGCGCAGAGTATGTCCCATGCCCCAGTGATAGTTTTGCGCCTGGTAGATGCTATGACAGCGCTCAAGCACCTGCTGCGCGGAGGACCAATCGCCCTGGGCGTAGGCTACGCCAGCGATCGCCAGGAGCGTATCGGCGCATTTCTGGGTATCGCCGCAGTCTTCGGCGATATGTAGCGCGAGTTGGAGGTAGCCCATGGCCTCGGCATAGGCTCCGCGCCAGTAAGTAATCAGGCCAAGCTGTTTATAGATGAACATCAGCTCCGGCGCGTCGTCGATGGCTTGCAGCGCCAGCAGTGTACGGCTTTGCTGCAAGGCGGCCTCGGCATTGTCCAGCGCGCCAAGCACATACTCCAGCTCCGCATAGCACGATAGCACGCGCGCCGCCGCGATCAGCAGCGCCTCGGGCGTATCTTCATTGGCCGGCCAGGCACGCACAGCCCGCGCGGCCAGGCGAAACAGATCGCGGCCTTCAAGCTCCCAGCCGCAAATCGCGCAGAAGTCGTGCAGTGGAATGCTGTACTGGCTCAGGATTTCGAGATCATAGGCGGCGGCGGCCCACTGCCAGCCCGCGCGCAGATTGTCGATCTCACTCTCCAGCGCTTGCAGAGCCGCCGATCCCTGAGCGCTGTGGAGCTGTTCCTCGTATGCGGCGGCAAATGCGGCGAAATAGCGAGCGTGAGCAGCATAGATCGTCGTCGCGGCGGGATCGCGCTGTAATTTCTCCAGCGCCAGCGAGCGGAGAAATGGATGCAGCACATAGCGTGTTGTTGAGTCGGCGGTGGTGCGCTGGAGCAACGATTTGTCGCGTAAGGCGAGCAGGCTATGCAACCTCACCGCTGCGATCGCGTCGGCGGCCTCGGCGGTGAAGCTGGCGGGAAACACTGCCAGACGGGCCAGATCCTGGCGCTCCTGATCGGTGATCAGCTGCCACGAGTACTCAAAGACGGCGCGTACGCTGCGGTGGCGCTCCGGCACATCCGGCAGATCGGCGACCAGCAGATCCATGGTCTGTGCGATCTCGCGCATGATCTCAGACGGCGATCGTACGCGCGTCCATGGAGCGACCAGCTCGATCGCGAGCGGCAGCCCACGCACAAGCTGGCAGATCTTGCCGATCGCTATCTGATCCTGCACACGGTAGCTGTCGAGCGTGTCGACGCTCGCGATCTGGCGCACGCAGTCAAGAAACAGCTGTACGGCTGGATAGTCGAGAAGCCGGCTCTGCCAGCGCTGCTCCTGCTGCGGCGTGACGATGCGTGACGGGAAGGCTGGATAGTGCAGTCCGTTCACGTCGAGCACATGCTCGTCGCGCAGCTTGAGCCGCTCACGGGAGGGTACCAGGATGCGTAGCGCCTGCGTATGCTGGATCAGCGTGCCGAGTGCAAGCCGCGCGGAGGAACTCAGCAGCTCTCCGTTATCCACGATCAGCAGCAGCTCTTGATCGCGGAGCTGGCCGATGAGCTGATCGAGCGCGCTGCTCTTGCCGACGAACCTGAGCTGGAGCTTTTCTGCGATCGCGATCAGCAGCGCCGTATCGTCGATCGGGGCGACCGATCTGTCGTGCGCGATCAGCGGAATATAGAACACGCCGTCGCCGCAGGGACCGAGATATTCGTCGACTACGCGCCAGCCGATACTCAGCGCCAGTTGGGTCTTGCCGCTGCCGCCCGGCCCAACAATCGACATCAGTCGTGCTGTTGAGCTGGAAAGCCAGATGTACACACGAGCCAGCTCCGTCGTCCGGTCCAGGAGCGCGCGCGTGCAGGTCGGCAGCGCGTGCGGTCGCCGCTCCGACATGCGGCAGATCCGATCGTACAGCGCCTCGGTCGCCGGCTCAGGCTCGATCCCTAGCTCCTGCTCCAGGATCTGCTGACACACGCGGTACTGGCGAATCGCAGCGGCGCGCTGCCCGGTGCGCGCCAGCAACAGCAACATCTGGCGGTGCGCGGCCTCATCCAGCGGATCGCTCGCCAACATGCGCGAAGCCCATCGCAGGGCTTCGGTGTAGTTGCTATGCGCGCTATGGAACTCAACCAGCGCTTGTAAGTGTGTGCGCGCCTGCTGCCGGTAGTGCTCGGCCTCAGTCGCCTGCCACTCCGAGAATCCCCGTGCATCGCGTAGATGAAACCCTTGCAGAAAGTTGCCCGCATACAAGTCTAGCGCTTCAGCCAGCTTGTCTCCATTCGCTGCTTTGGCTGTAACAAGCTGTGCAAAAGCCTGTGCGTCGAGCCAGTAGGGCACATCCTGCCGCAGGGCGACGGTCTGGCGCGTAATGTCGAGGAAGGGCGCGAAGCGCTTGCGGAGCTGATTCAAGGCCAGGCGAAGGTTTCCGGCGGCACGCTCAGCCGGGAGATCGTCCCACAGGAGATCTGCCAGTGTTTCGCGCTGATGTGGCTGTGGATTACAGGCAAGATAGATCAGCAGAGCTTCGGCCTTGCGTGTTGCAAGATCGGTAACCCGTTCACCATCTACGCGGATTGCCACCCCGCCGAAAAGGTTGATGCGCAGACGCGAGGCAGCCCAATCTGTACGATCAGTTGAGCGCATCTTTATAGGGCTCGGAATAAAACGATCTTGAAACGATGGCAGGCTATGCTGCGATTGTAGCAAACAGGCAGGGCTTCGTAAAGGAGGTAATTATGGAAACAGGCCGCCCCCGAACACGGAACCGGGCCCGGCAAGTAATCTTGATTGTTGTATCGGCACTTCAGCGCAGGCTGACCAGGCGCTGTGCTCGCCCTCGCTTAGCAATCAGCCGTAAGCCAGCGTGATCGGATGTTTTATTAAACACGAGCTTAAACATTAGGAGGAATCACCATGAGCAGCGGAATCACCATCAACTTCGTGAATCAGTCGAACCAGGATACGCCGATCGATGTCGTCGTGTACAACGTCAACAACAACGACAGCTTCGACTCGTTGTCGTTGGCCTGGGTGGTCTTCAAGGATAGCAACCCCGGCGACAGCGGTTCCATCTTCTATCCAACCAATGGCATCGTTCAGGCATCGTTCAACGACGGCGGCGCTACCCAGAACACGGCGCTGTGGCCGGTCGAGAACGGCAGCGCGTATGCCGTCAAAGAGACCAGTACCGGGATCACCATCGTCCTTAACGGCAATGCGGCAGCAGGCGATGAGGTTGATGTGCTCAACGATCTCACTGCCCAGGAAATCGGCGTAACGTACTACACAGGTCCGAATGCCCCGCTCGCCCAGCAGAGCAATATTCCACCTCAGTCGAAGGCCGTCTTCGAGTTGCTGCCCAGGCTGTGGTTCGGCGTCGCACAAGGTATCGTTCAGGGCGAGGCTATCAATACCGCCGTCCTCAACGTCGAGACAAAGTTCGATCTGACCAACGTGGCCAGCTGCACCATCACCCTCACCGGCGGCGGCACGTCGGGTCCGTACGTGTTCACGCAGAGCAATATGGTTTATGATTCAAGTGCAGCCTCGGCGGAACACGCTGCTGCTCATGCGGCATAGGCGTGTGGAGCCCGTGGGCCATCAGCCGCAGTTGAGCGCAG
>JAFAYS010000945.1 GCA_019240175.1 Chloroflexota bacterium
ATCCGTAGGGGCTCGTCGGTGAAGAGCCCAGGACACGGCGGCGTGTCCCTCCAACGATCGTGGATAACTAGTTTCTGCTCATGGCTGTAAGGGTTGACGACGATCTCGTCTTTAGGTACAGTTCGTTACCTCCATGCCTATACATAAACCGCTCCACGACATGTTCGTGCAGTTTTATAGATCAATGCCACGACGAAAGGACACACATGGCGCGCGCGACAAAGACGACAACCAACGGCAACGGCGCAGCCTTGGGCTTCGAGGCGAAACTCTGGCAGGCCGCAGATAAGCTGCGCAACAATATGGATGCCGCCGAATACAAGCATGTGGTGCTGGGCCTGCTCTTCCTCAAATATATTTCCGATGCGTTTCAAGAGCGCTACGAGCAGCTCCAGCTGCTCACGGCTGATCCGCAGAGCGAGTACTATATTCGCGAGCCGCAGGCGCGCTACCAGGTCTTTGAAGATCGCGATGAGTACGCCGCCGAAAATATCTTTTGGGTGCCCAACGAGGCGCGCTGGTCGTTTTTGCAGGCGCGCGCCCGGCAGCCGGAGATCGGCAAGCTGATCGACGATGCGATGACCGCGATCGAGCGCGACAATCCCAAGCTCAAGGGCGTGCTGCCCAAAGACTACGCCCGGCCAGCGCTCGACAAACGCGTGCTTGGCGAGCTGATCGATCTGCTGAGTACGATCGGGCTGGGCGACGCTGCCAGCCGCTCGAAAGATATTCTGGGCCGCGTCTACGAGTATTTCCTGAGCATGTTTGCCTCAGCGGAGGGCAAGCGTGGCGGCCAGTTTTACACGCCGCAGTCAGTGGTGCGCCTGCTGGTTGAGATGCTCGCGCCCTACGGTGGCCGCGTCTACGATCCCTGCTGTGGCTCGGGCGGCATGTTCGTGCAGTCGGAAAAATTCATCGAGGAGCACGGCGGCGGCGTTGGCGATATCAGCGTGTACGGCCAGGAGTCGAACCCGACGACCTGGCGGCTGGCCAAGATGAACCTGGCGATTCGCGGCATCGACAATAATCTCGGCCCGCAGCACGCCGACACGTTTCACCAGGATCTGCATCCCGATCTCAAGGCCGATTACGTTCTGGCCAATCCGCCGTTCAACGTCAGCGACTGGGGCGGCGAGCGGCTGCGTGAGGATGCGCGCTGGATTCCCTACGGCAAGCCGCCGGTCGGCAACGCCAACTATGCCTGGATCTCGCATATTATTCATCACCTGTCGCCGCGAGGCAGCGCGGGCTTTGTGCTGGCCAACGGCAGTATGAGCACCAACCAGCAGGACGAGGCCAGGATTCGGCGCAATATCATCGAGGCCGATCTGGTGGATTGTATTGTGGCGCTGCCGGGCCAGCTCTTCTACTCGACGCAGATTCCGGTCTGTTTGTGGTTCTTGTCGCGCAACAAGAGCGGCGCTGGCACGGGACATCGCGATCGGCGCGGCGAAACGCTGTTTATCGACGCGCGCAAGCTCGGCGAGATGGAGTCGCGGGTGCTGCGCACGCTGACCGAGGCCGATCTTGCCAGGGTTGCGGGTGCCTACCACGCGTGGCGCGGCGATCAAAATGCCGCAACCTACGCCGACGTGCCGGGCTTTTGCAAAAGCGCCGCGCTGGCCGAGATTCAGAGTCACGGCTATGTGCTGACGCCGGGGCGCTATGTGGGCGCTGCCGACGTTGACGACGACGACGAGCCGTTTGCCGAGAAGATGGCGCGGCTGACGACGCAGCTTGAGCAGCAGTTTGCCGAGAGTGCGCGGCTGGAGCAGACAATTCGCGAGAGTTTGCGGGGTTTGAGCTATGACTCTTAATTTACGAGAGTGGCGCAAGTGCATGGTAGAAGATATTGCTGCACCTATCAAAAACGCTCTTGTAGGTGGGCCTTTTGGCTCCAACCTCGTGTCGCGTGATTATGTTTCATTAGGTGTACCCGTTATTCGTGGTCAAAATATGTCTAGTCGTTGGGTTGAGGGTGATTTTGCCTTTGTTTCCGAAAAAAAAGCGGCACAACTATCACCAAACACGGCCAGACCTGGTGACCTGATTTTTACGCAACGAGGGACTTTAGGTCAAGTTGCTATTGTTCCACAACAGCCTTTTGATCACTACATCGTCTCTCAAAGCCAAATGAAACTAACTGTTGACTCTCAACAAACCGACGCTCTTTTCTTGTACTACTTTTTCTCTTCCGAAGAGCAACAAGATTATGTGCGCCGGAACGCTGTCCAGACCGGTGTTCCACACACAAATCTTGAACATCTACGTCGAACACCGCTGCTATTACCACCTCTCCCCGAACAACGCGCCATCGCCGCTATCCTCGGCGCGCTCGATGACAAGATCGAGCTCAATCGCACGATGAACCAGAGGCTAGAGCAGATGGCACAGGCGTTGTTCAAATCCTGGTTCGTAGACTTCGATCCGGTCCACGCCAACCGCAACGGCGAAGCGATGCCCGGTCTTGCGCGCGAGGTGCAGGCGTTGTTTCCAAGTGCGTTTGAAGACAGCGCCTTGGGTGAGATTCCGCAGGGGTGGCAGATCGAGCCGCTAGATCGTATTGCACATTTTTTGAATGGCCTTGCCCTGCAAAAGTTCCCAGCGATTGACGACTATTTACCTGTCATTAAGATCGCTGAACTACGTAAAGGGGTTACTGAGTCCAGTGGAAAAGCTAGCCCAAACATAGAAGCAAAATATATCGTTGATGACGGCGATATACTTTTCTCTTGGTCGGGTAGTCTTGAGGTTGTTGTTTGGTGTGGTGGACGTGGGGCACTCAATCAACACTTGTTCAAGGTAACATCAGCACAGTACCCGCGTTGGTTCTATTATCTATGGACAAAAGAGCATCTACCCGAATTTCAGTCAATCGCGGCTGGTAAGGCTACAACAATGGGACATATCCAGCGCCATCATTTGACCGCTGCTACAACACGTGTTCCACCACCACATGTACTGAAATCAATGACTAATATTATCGAGCCTTTGCTTATGCACATTGTGAATAACAATATTGCATCCCGCACGCTCGCCGCTACCCGTGACGCGCTGCTGCCCAAGCTGCTGTCGGGCGAGGTGCGCGTGCGCGAGGTGGAGAAGATGATCGAAGAGATCATGTGAGATACGATCCTGACATCCATCATCGCCGGTCGATCCGGCTGAGAGGCTACGATTATAGCCAGGGGGGAGCCTATTTCGTAACGCTGTGTACGCAGCAGCGGGAGCAGATGCTGGGCTCGATCGTGGATGACGCTGTGCGATTGAGCCCAGTCGGCGAGATTGTGCAGCAAACATGGGGCGCGCTGCCATCACGATTCCCCGCCGTGGAGCTTGATGCGTTCGTGATTATGCCGGATCATGTGCATGGCGTGCTGGTCATCGAAGTGGGAGAGCAGGGCGCAGCAAGCAGCGCCCCGACACGATTGTCGACACTTGCACGTGTGATGCGCGCCTGGAAATCGATCTCGGCCATAAAGATCAATCGCTGTCTGAGTCGGAACAATCAACCTGTCTGGCAGCGCAACTACTACGAGCGGATCATCCGCAGCGCTGTGGAGCTTGAGCACATCCGCACATACATCGAGCAGAACCCGCAGCGATGGACACACAAGCACCCGTCGCCGTAAGGGCGCTGCTTGCTGCGCCCCGGCTCAGCGCCGGCTGCTCTACGAGTGAGCGTCTGCCGCGCTCGATGTGACACTAACTGTCAACCAGATGCTATATCCTAAGCCTAAACTGACGAGATCAAAGGGACGAGTATGAGCAGGTTTACCGAATCGGTGGTTGAAGAGGCC
>JAFAYS010001057.1 GCA_019240175.1 Chloroflexota bacterium
TGCTGGACCGCCTCGGCCTCGGGGATCTCTTCGAGCCGGTAGTCGCCGCCTTTGACGTGGAAGTCGGGCCGGATCGCACGGATCGTGGCTTCGGGCGTGGGCTCGTCGAAAAGGATTACATGATCGACGATCTCTAGCGCGGCAACAATCGCCAGCCGCTCAACCTCGGGTAACTTCGCACTGTAGCCGCGCCGTGCTTCAATGCCACGGTCGCTGTTCACGCCGACGATCAGCACATCGCCCAACTGATGGGCCGCGCGCAGAAACGCCAGATGTCCGCTGTTCAAGCCGTCGAAAATGCCGTTGGTAAATACAATCCGCTTGCCTGCGCGGCGATACTCGGCCAGGATGTTTTCAAGCTCTGCGGTCGGTGCAGGCAGCAGGCCGGATCGTGCGAGGCGCTGCAGCAATTCCTGGCTGCTCACGGTCGCGGTGCCGGGCTTGCCCACCACCACGGCAGCAGCCTCGGCGGCGACTTCGGCGGCGATACGCACGGCTCCACCGGCAGCCAGGCCCAGCGCCAGCGTCGCAGTAAAGGTATCGCCCGCGCCCGAGACGTGCGGCTGGGCAACCGGGCGGGCGGCGATGCGGTAGGTCGGCTGGTCGCGCTCGAACAGCAGCGAGCCTTTGGGGCCGAGCGTGACCATCGCCCAGGTCGAGCCGATGCTATCGAGCAGCCGACGGCCCAGGTCTTCCAGCTCAGCGCCGCTCAGCCGATCGATGTCTTGCGCGTTCCAGCCGACGGCGCGCTGGGCTTCCAGATGATTCGGCGTGATCACGCTGGCGGTCATGCCACGGTAGAGCGGCAGATTTTTGGAGTCGATCAGCACCAGCCGGTTGTGCTGCTCCTTCAAGCGTCCGATCTCGGCGATCACGCGCTCGCTCAGCACGCCGTAGCAATAGTCGGCCACGATCACGGCGCTGCACTCGGCAAAACCAACGCGCAGTCGCTCGATCAGCTGCTGCTCGATGCTCTCCGAGAGCGGCTGCGGCAGGCCCTCGTCGAAGCGCACGACATAATGTCCGTCGGCGAGAATGCGCAGCTTGGTCAGCGTCGCGCGCTCGGCATCGACGATCAGATCGGCCTCGACGCCGCGATCTTCCAGCTCGGCTTTCAGGGCCGCGCCCGCCTCATCAGCGCCGACGACCGCCAGGCACCAGGCCTGCCCGCCCAGCGCCGCGACATTGGCGGCGGCATTGGTCGCGCCGCCGGGATAGCGCAGCTTGGACGTGGCCGCGACGACCGGCACCGGACCTTCAGGGCTGATACGCTGGGCGTGACCGCTGTAGTAGCAGTCGAGCATCGCCTCGCCGATGACCAGGATGCGCTGCTGGCGAAAGCGCGCGACAAGTTCCACCGCGTCATTGATCGGCACAGTACACCTCTTTGCGAATGATGTCGCCGGAGCAGGATCAAAAGGGAGCACGCGCAGGGCAATGCCGAACACTACCCTGCGGCGGTTCTGTCTGGCTTCAGCGCTGGCTATGCGCCGGCTGCGCGCTCGTTGAGCAGCTCGGTGGGATCTTGAATCTGATCGATCACGTGATCGACGAACTCAGAAGATTGCTCGTCGTAGGACGATTCGGTCTCGCTCGTCAGCGTAACAAACAGCTCGAACAGGCCGATGCCGACCAGCGCGCCTTTGACTGTGCTGTTTTGCTTGGGGAAGATTAGCGGGGCCATGCAGAACAGCCCGCCGTTGAGCGCGTCCAGTGTCAGATGGCCTTTGAACGGCAGCCATTTGAACAGGCCCAGCTCGTAGCGTGTGACCAGGCTGTACGCGGTGGTGCCGAGCGCCATGCCGGTCAGCCATTTTGTTACATCGTCGCTCCAACCCAGCGCACGCGGCAAGGCCAGCAGCGTTCCCGCTGTCAGGTAATCCAGCGCGCCGTGAGCTTTGGTTGAAAATAATTTCACCATGCCCTGCTCCTTTCTCCGATGGCATAAGCCGGTTTTTCCGGCAGGTTACGTGCCACGGCGCGGGAGCTTGAACATGGTGTGAAAAGTACGAGGCGCTCGCTTGAGCGCCCCGCGATCTAGACTGTGGCTTTGTTGAAATGGTGAAGATAGGCGTCGTAGTCGCCCTCGAAGACGCGGGCCTGGCCATCCGCGACCTCCACAATCCGCTCGGCGAAAGAGTGGAGAAAGGCGCGGTCGTGGGCCACGGCGATCACGGTGCCCTCGAAGGCGTCCAACGC
>JAFAYS010000065.1 GCA_019240175.1 Chloroflexota bacterium
GAGCCAGCCGAGCGCAAGACCGCTGTGGCAGGGGTCATGGCGGAAGAGGAAGCAAGCGCGGCTGAGGAGGAAGCGATTCTGCCTCAAGCAGGCTGTGGTAGCGCTGTTGTGCAGGGCGTGTCGGCGTTGGCTATTCGAGAGTCGCCCTCGTTGCACAGCGTTGCCGTTGGCGAAGTTGCTCAAGGCCGCAGCATCGCGCTGAGCTGCGAGCCGGTGGTCGTCGCAGATGGCCTGATCTGGCAGCAGGTTAATTATGGTTCTGGCTTTGGCTGGATGAGCCGCAAGTATCTGCTGGTCGGACAGCATTAACCTTAAAGATCTTAAGCAAAGGCGACTGGCCGGATCGACCAGTCGCCTTGTCGTGCAGTTTGAGCTAATGAGTTACTCGGTGAGCTTGTTGATCGCTTTTTGGATCAGCCCTGGCTCGCCGTCCTGCATCTGCTGAACCTGGGCAAAGCCGTCTGGACGCGGCGGCGCAAGCTTCGGCTCCTGGCCCAGCGGCACGGCGCGGCGGATGTTGAACTCGCCCTTGCCGTCAAGCGATGGCCCGGTGTTGAAGCGACCCTGTGGCGGTGCGATGCCGTCGACGCCAGTCGACACAAAGGCGTAGCTAAACTCGGTATTCTCCTTGGCCTGCGGAAAGCTGTTCGGGATCGGCAGTACGCCCTCGTGGCCGCCCAGCTCTTCGATCACGGCCAGCCACTGCTGCTGGTGCATCGTGTCGCGGGCGATCAAGAACGATAGCATATCTTTCATGCCGGCATCGTCGGTCAGATTGTAAAGCCGCGTCGCCAGGACGCGACCGGTTGTCTCTGCCGCGACGTTGGCGTACATGTCGGCGGCGATGTTGCCGCTGGCGTACACATGCGAGCAGTCGAAGGGCACGCCCTCACTGTTTGTGGGCATTGCGGCGAGACCAGTCGACAGATAGTGCCGTGGATTCATGCCGCCCAGCACCGCGCCGACCATAGGATTCTTGGACATCTCGTCTTGCAGGTCGGTGGGCGCGCCCTCAAGGTTCAGCGCGACAGCGGTCGCGAGCATCTCGATATGCGCGATCTCCTCGGTGCCGGTTTCCAGCAGCATATCGCGATATTTCGTCGGGCCGCGCGAGCCCCAGGCCTGGAACATGTACTGAAGCATAACGCGAATCTCGCCCTCGACGCCGCCGATCGCCTGCTGGAGCATGCGCGCAAAGGCCGGATTCGGTTTGTCGACGCGGACGGTGTACTGTAGATTCTTGTCGTGATAAAACATACTTCTCCTCTTCTCCACACGATTAAGCTGATCTATCTGCGCGAATTGTTACCTTCGTGCCTCCTTTCGGTCGATCCTTCGAACACATGGAGGGCCGCAGATAGCAATTGCCGGGCCAATGAGTACTCACCAGTGGGGAGAGAAAGACAAGCATCGCAGAGGTATTGAAGAAGATCTGAGGCTGAGCGCGCAACTGTGGATTCTGAGGAAGCCGTTTATTCTTCCAGCGTGATCGGCTTCGCTGGAATGTTGCCGGCCAGCAGCGGTCGGAGGTAGCCGGCTAGCCCGATCGGCAGCAACACCTCGTCTGTACGCTCCATCTCGTCGAGCGTCCACCAGCGATGGTCGCGATACACGTTGCGCTCGTACGGCAGCAGATTGGTCAGCAGGACCTCGGAGGTTGTGACCGGCACCAGATAGTAGCGCTCGCGGAAGAGCACGCTGCGGTCGGGAAAGCGCAGCACACGGTCACGATTCCAGACCCACGGCCCAAGCTGATCGACCTGGATGCCAGTTTCTTCCCACAGCTCGCGGATCGCGGCCTGCTCATGGGTCTCGCCACGATCAACGCCGCCGCCGGGCGTGACCCAATAGATCGTCAGATTGGGCAGCGCGGGATGTAAGGGAACGGCATCCTCGAACTTGAAGAGCAGGATTCGCTGCTGCTGGTCCAGGACCAGTAGACGTACGGTTGGTCGTATGCGCATAACGATCCTTGATCAGCGGGTGGTGTGACGCGAGTATAACACGATCGTGCGGTGACGCGGAGCAGCCAGCGAGGAGGACAGATCGGGGCGCTGAAGCGAGGAGAAGCGACGACAGGCTGCGCCAGTGACGCAGCCTGTCTGAGATCGGAGGTTGTATGCGAGCTTAGGCCTGTTCGCGGGCAGTCTTAAGCGCGTTGGTCCACCAGATCAGCTCGTCGAGCATGGTCGCCGCGTTCTGCTGCAGGTATTCCAGCTCGGCGATATTCTTGCCCTGCTGCCAGACGGCCATGAAGTCCGCGCCCTGAATATGCACGCCGGTGCGGGTCGGGGCCATCTGTAGCTCGACGCAGATCAGGCGCAGCTGCTCGATCGCGCGTGCCGCTCCCACGCTGCCGTAGCCGACAAACGCGGCGGGCTTCTTGTTCCACTCAGGATACGCGTAGTCGAGCGCGTTCTTGAGCACGCCGGTGATGCTGCGGTTGTACTCGGCGGTCACGAAGATGTAGCCGTCGTACTCGGCGACCTTCTTCTGCCAGCGCTGCGCGACTTCGTTCTGCGAGGGCACCCACGCGTTCGAGGCGACTTCGTCAAAGAACGGCAGCGGGAAATCGCGGAGATCGAGGATCTCGACGTCGATATCGCTGCGCTGTGTGGCAAGGTTATAAATCCACTGGGCCGGCTTCTCGCCAAACCGGGTTTCGCGCGTGCTGCTGATGATAACTGCGATCTTAGGCTGTGCCATGATACTTCCTTACAATGTGGTTAGATGATTCAACGATGATTGGTGTCGCGAAAACTATACTTTAGTTGGTCGCTTATCTTTCGTAAGAAAGATACCACAAGTTGCCAGGATGTCAAGGCCATGATCGCGCGATCAAGTGCTACGGATGCACACAGCGCTGATGCCGCAACGTCATCTGATCGTTTCGCGGATCGCCTGTATTAGCTCTTCACTCCGCCAGTAGGTGCTGTGGGTCATGCCATGCGTATCCATCAGGACGTGCATCGGGTTGTCGACGTACACGTCCTGCGGCGTCTGGCCAGTGGACAGCCGAAACACACTCGTGCTGAAGGCCAGCGGGTCCATGAACTCCCACAGGTTCGTCCAGCGGCCAATACGCGGCGGCAGTGCAACCGGTGCATTCTCGGCGTAGCGCGCAAGCTCCGGCAGTCGCGGATCGATCACTTGAAAGAGCGCGGACTGACTGCCGAAGGTAACGAGGCCGTTGATCCAGAGCGGCGGCTGGCCACGAACGGCTGTATCAAAGGTCACCACGCCGCCCAGACTATGCGCGATGACGTTGATTGGCTGCTGCTGCGTGCCATAGCCGGGTGCGTGCTCCGCGATCGCCTGCCACAGCCGCTGCTGAATCTTGGCGTACTCGCGCTGGTACACCACGACATCGCCGATGAAATTGACGATCTGCACGCCAAGGGCGCGGCGCAGGTTTTGATTTGCGCGACCCAGCGCCGTGCCAACCGCCGTGCCGACCAGGTTGTCGATCTCGGTGAGCAGGTTTTGCGTCATGTGCTTGACGCCGTCGAACACGCCGCGTGTATCGGCTGTGCTGCTGTTGGTGTAGGAGCCGCCGCGCGTGACAGCCGGCTCGCCGGTTGCATCGGGAGTCGGTTGCGCGTCTTTGGTGGCAGCGCCGACCGCGCGGCCAATCGCGTCGAGCACGTTGGCGTCGCGGATGCGGTGCAGAAAGCGCGTGTGCGGCAGCGTGTCGCGGACGGCCTCGCGCACGGCTTCGGTCTGATCGGTGCTGCGCACGCCGGCTGGCGATTGCTCAAGCTGGGTTGCCGCGCCCTGCACAATCAGCTCGTGCTGATCCGCGCCGCTACGCACGGCGTCCTGCGCCCCAGCTGCGCCTAGCGCCGCCTCGGCTGTGCCCAGCGCAGCCTCGATCAGCGCCGGATCAATCTCGGCTGCTGCGCCGCTTCTGGTTGTGCTCGGGATCTGAGGTATGGTGTCGAGCAAGCCTTCGGTGGTTGCGCCGAGATCGCCCCAGAAGACGGGAATCAGCCGGTACGCATCGCCGACGCGATCTGCCAGTGTGCGAACCTCAGCCTCGAATGCGTTGCGGTCACGGTTGCCGACGCCATGAATAACCAGGACGGGCTCAGACATAATTGATCTCCTACGTGAAGTTATGGTTGGCTCGCCAGTGTGTAGGCCAGCCAGGTCGACTCGCCCG
>JAFAYS010000108.1 GCA_019240175.1 Chloroflexota bacterium
ACCCCGCACCGTTACGACGTTATCTAGTACCATTAAGACGCTGTTTCAGAAGAAGATTTCCGAGAAAGAAGTTTCCGCGCTTATACAGGAGCTGCAAAAGCAAGGCATTATTACTGTCAACGACACCAAGGTTTCGTATAGTTTCCCCAGCTAGATCGCAAAGCGCAGGCCGCTAGAGCCACGCGCCCAACATATTGCAGCGCTGAGCTAAGCGAATAGATGCACCCTTGACAACCACGAGTAATCGTAGTACTTTTGATGCCGAGCAAATAGGCCAAAGCTGATATCGACGTAGTACTCGCGCCGCCAAAACGACTAGTGCTACTTCGCCCGATTCAACGTATTGACGAGCGATAGTTCCTATAGTATATAGTATTATGGCTTGTATTCGGTGATACGTTGAAAGGAGAATTCAAGACAGCGGAAGCATCGACTTGATCTTCGTTGATCCTTTGTGCTTTCCGCCTCGTTATCACAAGCACGTCCTTGGTGAACGGCTGGCGTGAACCAAAGGAGTAACCCCCCTCAGCTCATTAGTCACCCACAAGCATTGCAGACGCACAAGCAATGCCCGGCTGTTGTCCAGTTGCGTGCTCGCGAGTCACCGGGCACAATCACAGGAGAATCTTTCAATGAACAGCAAACTGCTCGCCTTCAACGTCGCACAGGATCTGCCCGTCTCAGCTAACGATGCCACCGAAGCCTATTACGACGCCCAGGAGCAGGTGTTGATCGGCGCGAACAGCCACGACTACAAAGCGTATGCCTCTTCCAGCCTGTCCAACAATGGCCGCCGCGCGAACGTCGACGGCTATATCATGGATGGCTACGACCGCAGCGATATGAGCTAGTCAGATCCGCAGTATTCTCTCAGCCAGAGGCCAAAAGCAGAAATAGCAGAGCTGGTACATCCAGCTCTGTTTTGTTGTCCGCCGATCACCACTCCGCGCCCGGAAAGCGCAGCGTCCTAAAATAATCGTCCAGCGTTTCGCGGCGTCGAATCAGCTGAACGCTGCCGTCGAGCCGCCACAGCAGCTCAGCCGCGCGCAGCTTGCCGTTGTAGTTAAAGCCCATCGAGTGGCCGTGCGCTCCGGCGTCGTGGATTGCGACCACATCACCAACGGCAACATCCGGCAGCGGTCGATCGATCGCGAATTTGTCGTTGTTTTCGCAGAGTGAGCCGGTCACGTCGTAGATCTGATCGGCGGGCTGTGCCTCTTTGCCCAGCACGGTCAGATGATGATACGCGCCGTAGAGCGCCGGACGCATCAGATCCGCCATGGTCGCATCCAGGCCGATGTAGCGCTTGTACGTGTCTTTCAGATGGCGCACCCGCGTGATCAAAAAGCCGTGCGGTCCCGTGATCAGTCGTCCGCACTCCATGCACAGCCGAATCGGGTCCAGGCCATGCGCGCTGATCGTCGCGGCGTAGACTGAGCGAATAGCCTCGCCGAGCGCCTGAAGATCGACGGCTGGCTGCTCGGGCCGATAAGCAATGCCGATCCCGCCGCCGATGTTGATCAGCTCGATGCGAATGTCGAGCGTTGTCGATAGCTCAACCGCCAGCTCGAACATCATGCGCGCCGTTTCCAGCAGCGCGGCGTGGCTCAGCTCGTTCGAAACGACCATTGTGTGCAGGCCAAAGCGAGCAACGCCTTTGTCGCGCGCGCGGCGATAGGCCTCAAACAGCTGCGGTCGGGTCAGACCAAACTTGGCCTCGCGCGGATCGCCGATGATCGCGTTGCCGGTTCGCAGCGGGCCGGGATTGTAGCGAAACGAAAGCATCTCCGGCAGCCCTGCTACGCGCTCCAAAAAATCCAGATGCGCCAGATCATCCAGGTTGATGATCGCGCCGAGTGCACGCGCTTTTTGAAACTCCTCCGCTGGCGTGTTGTTGGAGGTGAACATGATCTCCTCGCCGCCGATGCCAACCTTCTCGGAAAGCACCAGCTCGGCCAGCGAGCTACAATCGGTGCCGCAGCCCTCCTCATGCAGTACTCGCAGAATCGCCGGATTCGGCGTCGCTTTGACCGCGAAATATTCCTTGAAGCTGGGATTCCAACTGAAGGCGGCGTTGAGCTGTCGCGCCTGCTCACGTAGCCCGCGCTCATCGTAAAGATAGAATGGCGTTGGATATTCGGCGGCGATGGCCTCGATCTGCGCTTTGGTCCAGGGAAACAGCTTGTCTGTCATCATCGATCCTTCAGCTACAACAACCACTGAGCGGTCCAATCTTCGATCTGCCGAATTTTACTATACCCTTGCATGTGTCTCGTAAAGGCTGGATTCCGCCGATCGCGCTGCCCGATTGGAGCCGTATATTCCTCGTCATCAGCTCATTAACACTTTAAGAGCATTTCTGAACATGTAACAGATTTGTTACATTATTGATCTTATTTAGCAAACTATTTCGTTGCAATTTCGTTACATACAAGCGTTGTAGCAATACATAATCGTATGCTATCCTGTTTTTGTTACTGATATTTGGATTCTCTTGTTGGATGGGAGGAGCTATGCAAGTAGCGTATTCCTCACGCATGGTTGTACCTACGAAGCGGCCCCTGGGTGTCACACTAATCACCCTACATGCGTTGATTTTCGCCGGTGTTCTGCCGTTGTTTCTCAAGTTCTGGCTCCTGGCCAGCGGCAACTTCAACGGCGATGATGTAATCGTTTTCGCGCTGTCGCTCATGATCCATGCGCTGATCTTGCCGATCGCAATCGCGACCTGGTCGGGACACGATCGAGCGCGCGTAGCGTTCATGGTCTTGATCGGGCTGAACTACGCAATCGATGTGTATGTTAATTTCGATGCCGCGATGCTGCCCAATCTCACGCGCGGTGCCAGCAGGCAGATGCAGCTGATCGCGCTGCGCTCCACGCTGTGGGGCATGTTTGTAATCTGGTATTTCCTGCGCGACAAAACGCGGGCCTGGTTTGAGGCCGCGAGCATGCCGTCGCGCTATGGACGCCTGCGCGATGAGCAGGGCAGCAACGTTGCGCAAGCCGCCGCCGTCGCGCTGGTCGCCGCCGCGCTGATCACAGCGGTCCTGCTGGCCAGCCGCGATCTCACACCACGCGTCGAGCACTCGCTGCGCTGTCTGGCCAGCGCGATCACGGGTGGCGGCGCTAATTGTGGCATCGGCAGCGGCAGCACGGCGAGCACGCCCTCCTGGGACAGCACAGGCCCCGGCAATTCTTCGGATGGCACAGGCTCGGGCGGATCTGCGGATGGCGACGACGGCGGCGGCTTCTGGGGCGGCCTCCTGGATGGCACGCAGCTTGTCCTGGACGGTCTGGGGCTGGTGCCAGGCTTTGGTGAGATCGCTGATGGCGTGAACGCGCTGATCTCGCTCGGACGTGGCAACTATGGCGACGCCGCGCTCTCAGCCGCCGCGATGATTCCGTTCCTTGGCTGGGGCGGCACGGCTGCCAAGTGGGGCAAGCATGGAGCCGACGCGGTCAACGCGATCGACGCGGCCAACGATGCCAGACGCACAGCCAGCCGCGCCGACGATGCGATCGCGGCGGCCAGGCGCATACCCTGTCTTAGTTCAGCGCCCGGCAAAGCTGGTCTCGGCGCGCCGCTCGCCAAGCCGTGCATGGATATGGCCGGCGAGCTCAAAGATCGCGCGGTGGATGCGCGCACACGTCTAAGCCAGTACGACGACAACCTGGCAGCTGGTGGTCGCAACGTGGCCACGGCGCGCGTCGAGCTGGATGGACAGAATGCCGAGCTGTGGGACGCGGTCAGCGGTAAAAACGTCAGCATTCCCGGCACGGTATCCGACCCATCGCAGCGCCTCTTTACCACGCGCTTCTTTGGCGTCAATCGCGACTACGATACCGAGGTCAAGATCCTGGAAGAGGCCGCCCGGCGCATGGGCGCGACCAATCCTAGCCAGGTGTACACGCAGTCGCGAGGCCGGATCGATTTGTACACTGAGCTAGCGCCGTGTTACTCGTGTGGTGGCAGCCGCAACTTCCCGGATGGTGTCATCCAGCAGTTCCGCAAGATGTTCCCGAACGTCGAGCTAAACGTGTATTATAGTAACAAGGGCAATATCAACGACGTCCAGATCTTCAACAAGTAGATCTGCAAGCGATCGTTGGTTGCGTGGAGGCTATGCGGTATAGCCTCCGCGTTCCTGTACATACGCACCTTCCGCGCTGGAGAGATGGCGATCGCGATATGTAAAGGAGGGAGCATGTATATCGAGCGAGTGGTAGCTCGGCTGGTCGAGCAGGGCGTAGATCCTCAGGAGTTTCAGCCGTGCAGCGAGCAAGAAGTCCAGGAGCTGGAGCGGCAGCTTGAGCGCCGTTTGCCGCTTGCCTATCGCGAGTTCCTGCTCACGATGGGCCACAGCGCCGGCGAAGTCTTCCATCCTGACGATTGCTTCTACGAAGATCTGCCGAAAATCCAGCGGCTGGCGGCGATCCTGCTCAAACCAACCGGCGCGAGCTTGCCCGACGACGCGTTCGTTTTCTTGTACGCCGGCTACCAATTTCTTTTTTTCCGCACCTCAGAGGGCGACGATCCGCCGGCCTACTACTATATGGAAGGCGACGATCTGTCGAGCGGCTTTCAGCAGCAGTACCAGCACTACACCGATTTCCTCATGCTCGCGATTGAGGAGCATGTATAAAGCACACACCAAGCAGCGTCACCGACTAGCGGTGGCGCTGTTTTGCTTTTGGCTTGATGGATGTTTAAAGCAGCGGCAGTGGTGCTCGCTGCCCGCCCTCTTCATGAACAGCCAGCACCCCGCGCAGCTTTTCCATCAGCTTCGCTAGCGACGCGGGCTTTTCCAGATACGCCGCGATATCCAGATGCCGCGCGGCTGTCCGCAGCGCAGGCGTCGGCGCTGACGCCAGCACCACTACCCGCAGTGCCGGCAGATCTTCTTGACACTGGCGCAGCAAATGCAGCGCCCGAAATGTGTGTGCCGCCGGATCGATGATCAGCACGTCCGGCTTGATCGCCTGCTGCCGCAGCTGCTCCGGGTTCAAGCTGAGCTCATGCTCAACGATCGCGTCGGACGCGATCCGCTTCACGACCGCGCTCGTCACGATCGCCGCGCTGGGATCTGCATCCACAATTAACACATGCACTGCCATGGCCATTAACCCTATGTATCACCAAAGATTGTCCTTGTAGTATAGGCAGCGGCGCTGAGACAAAAGTAGCTATACACTCACCTCCCGTGTTAACAGCGCAACCGTGCATGTTGCTCGGTCATGGATAAATGAGTATCATAGCTAGCGACGCACTATCAGCGACTCTTTGGAGGAGAAGGATACGCATGGAAAAGGCAGCCCCGCGTCGAT
>JAFAYS010000215.1 GCA_019240175.1 Chloroflexota bacterium
GTGCTGCGCTATCTGACCGATCGCAAAGGCTACCTGCCGGAAGAGCTGGAACAGGCCGGGCTGGTGATCAAGCGCGAGCAGGGCGGCTACTACGATCGCTTCCGCAACCGGCTGATCTTTCCGATCCGCAACGCCAAGGGCGAGATCGTCGGGTTTGGCGGGCGCGCGCTCGGCAACGATCACGCCAAGTATATGAACACGCCCGAAACGCCGCTTTTTCACAAATCCAGCGTGCTCTACGGCATCGACCTGGCGCGTGAGGCGATCCGCCGCGAAGATTCGGTGGTGGTCGTCGAGGGCTATGTGGACGTGCTGATGGCGCATCAGGCCGGTTTTGCCAACGTGGTCGCGCCGATGGGCACCGCGCTGACGGCGGATCAGGTCGGCGTGATCAAAAAGCTGACGCACACGGTGTATCTGGCGCTGGACGCTGACGCCGCCGGTGCCAACGCGACGATCAAAGGGCTGCAAACGCTGCGCGAGAATATGGACTCGACGGTGGTGCCTGTGCCGACGCCGCAGGGCTACATCCGCTGGGAGCATGAGCTTGACGGCGAGATTAGAATTATCGCCCTGCCCGACGGTCGCGATCCTGACGACGTGATTCGCGCCAATCCCGCCGACTGGCGGTCGCTGGTCGCCGGGGCCAAGCCGCTGATGGCCTACTACCTGGATCAGCTGACCAGCGGCCTGGACCTGCGCAGCGCCAAAGGCCGCGCCGACGCCGTCGAGCGGCTGGCTCCCTTGATCGGCGCGCTGGTGAATCCGGTCGAGCGTGCGCACTATGTGCAACAACTAGCGCAGAAGCTGGCCCTTGAAGAGCGACTGATCCGAGAGCAGGTCGAGCGGGTACGGCGCGGCAAAGTGATCAACCGGTCTAACCTGGAGATAGGCCCGACCGAGGCTAGTACCTCATTGACTCGCGAAGACCAACTGTTGTCTCTCTTGCTTCGCTTCCCAGGCGTCCGTTCTGCGGTAGAATCCGAGCTAGCCAAAGACATCTCACAGTTTCCAGAGATCGTCGGCGACATCCAAGGCTCGGTCGCGGAGCCGCTGGTCCATATCGAAAATCAGCAGATCTGGCAGACGTGGCTGCGTTACGCCGAACAACCAGCAACCGATCTGACTGCCTGGCTAGAAGCTCTGGACCCGTATCTAACGGCTCACGCGCAGCGCTTGTTAACATATCAGGACACGCCCGAGCTACCCGTCATCAGCCGCCAGCATCATGCTGCGGAGCTTGCTACACGCATCGCCAAAGAACTTCGTAAAACCGTCGTGACCCATCGCAAAAATCAGCTTAAGGCTATGTACGAATCGGTGGACGATCCCGAAGACCAGCGCTCGCTTCTGGCACGTTTGAGCGCGCTTAATCGGTATCATAGCCTTGTGAGCGCGCCGCGTCGCAGCAGCTTTTATCTGGATCTCGGCACGCGCCTTGACCAGCTTAAATAACCAGTGTCCATAGTGTCTGTACACATCGTTTGTCCTGGATAAATTCGCTCTATGCATCTTGGCTGAGGAGAACTGAATGGCTGACCACGACCTTGATTTACAAGAAGATCTTGAATTTACTCCGTCCCAAACAGCCGAGACTGCATTGGAGGAAGTTGCTGCGGCTGAGGCGGTTCATTCGCTCGATCAACTGATCCAGCGCGGCAAGGAGCGTGGCAAGGTCACCCAAGAGGAGATCATGCAGCTTGTCGCGCAGCCGGAAGAAAACCTGGATCAGCTTGAGGAGATCTACGAGGCGCTGACCAAGGCCGGCATCACGATTATCGACGAGCTGGTTGAGGAAGACGATTTCACGCTGGATGTAGATCTCGATCCGATTGTGATCGTCGGCGATGTGCTCGACCACTCCGATCCCGGCGTTGGCGATAGCGTGCGCATGTATTTGTACGAGATCGGTCGTGTGGCGCTGCTGACCGCCGACCAGGAGGCGCGGCTGGCGCGGCAGATCGAGCAGGGCGAAAAGGCCGATGCTAAGCTCAAGCGCCTTGATCCGCGCTCGCCTGAGGTTGTGGATCTGCGGCGGGCGATCGAGGTGGCGCGCGAGGCCAGGGCCGCCCTGACCAACGCTAACCTGCGGCTTGTGGTGAGCGTTGCCAAGAAGTATATGAATCGCGGCTTGTCGCTGATGGATCTGGTGCAAGAAGGCAACATGGGCCTGCTGCGCGCCGTCGAGAAGTTCGACTACCGCAAAGGCTACAAGTTCTCGACCTACGCCACCTGGTGGATTCGCCAGGCGATCACCCGCGCGATCGCCGACCAGGCGCGCACGATCCGCATCCCCGTGCACATGGTCGAGACGATCAACCGCCTGATGAAGATCAGCCGCCATCTGGTGCAGGAGCTGGATCGCGAGCCGACGATGATGGAGCTGGCGCTAGAGTGCCGCATTCCCAGCATTCTGACCGATCAGCAGCGCCTGATGTATCAGCTATTGCCAGCACCACTCGACGAGGACTGCGTGGGCGCGTACGATCCGCAGATGATCCAAAGCCTGCGCCGCGCTGCCGAGCGTGCCTCGAATGTGATCGCGACTGGCGATACGGATAATCCGTCGTATGTGCGGCTCAAAGAAACCCAGGCCTATCTTCAGTGCCTGCTACGCCGCCAGCCCAAGATGGAGATCGGAAGA
>JAFAYS010000314.1 GCA_019240175.1 Chloroflexota bacterium
CTAACGATCGCAACCACAGATTCCTTTATTATACCGCTTGTACCAAGCCCTGGCATGAGTAACTTTGTGCTAATTCTGGCCGGTCGCGGGTGGCAGTTGATTAAATGCCATGCAGCGCCAAGTCTCACGCTGCGGTAGAGGCGCTTCACAAATCAGGCGATCGTCGCGGGCTTGGCCGGCATCCGCGCGCGGCGCTCCTCGGCGATCGTGTTGTAGCGCCGCTGTAGGTACAGATACTCGGCAGCGCTGGCTACGATCAGCGAGACCGCAGCGACGAGAATGCCCGGCAGCTGGAACGCCACACCCAACAACAGCAGCGAACCATTAACCACTAGATTCACGCCCATCCCGCGATACACATTGCTGGTTGTTCCGGCGGCGACCAGCAGCCCGCGCAACCAGCTGGTGAGCGCGGTAATGCCAGGCAGCAGCAGCAACACCTGCAGGCCGCCGCGCACATAGCTCCACAGCTGCGGATCGAGGCTGATCACGGTGCGCAGGTACAGATCGAGTGCGGGAGTGAAGGCCAGCAGCAGCGCCGCCAGCGACGTAGCAGCCGCGACGATCAGCGTAAAATCCCGCAGCGGTCGCTGTGCGCGTTGGTCGGCGGCCTGCGCGATCGCGGTTTCTTGCAGCGCCATGCCCCAGCCACGCAGCACCATCATCGCCGAAAAGATCACCGGCCAGGTCGCCAGCGTCGCGGTCGGCTGAGCGAGACGAGCCAGCGCCGCCGCTGTCACCGGCTGCACCACCAGCGTCAACAGCGAGGTCGCGGCCAGCGGCATGTGAAACGCGATGATCGCGGAGATTGTCAGCGGCTGCTCGGTAGCGGCGCGTGGCTCAGTCTCAATTCGTCGTACGACCGGCAGCGCGAACAAATGCGTCGCGATCGCCTCGGAGATCACGCCGGCCATCAGCGAGCACGCGCCGACGATCGCGCCCGGCAGCCGGCCCCAGACCGCCAGCGCCGCCGCCGTTACGATCGTAAAGAACAGACGGATCGCCGTGCCGTAGCTGACGCGCGTCGTCAGGCCGTGGCGCACCAGAATGCCCTGGTAAAAGCGCCGCCAGCCGATCGCCGCCGTCCACAGCAGCATAATCTGAAAGGCCGGTCGCGCCGCCGCCGCAATGGTCGCAGGAATGCCCAGCACGCCGCCGACAACCAGGCCATAGAGCGGCGTCCAGGCTACCAGCGCCGTGACAACGGTCAGCACCAGATTCAGCGTGATCACAAATGTGCGCAAGATCCGATATGACTGCGCGTCGCGGACCAGCGCGATCGCGGTCGAGATCAGCATGATCACCGGACTCTCGATGATCAGCGAGATCGACATCACCAGGCCAAACGCGGCCAGATTTAGCGCCGACTGATCCAGTCGCGTGATCGCCGCCTGCACCGTGGGGCCTTCCAGCATCATCAGCGTAAACGAGACCGCCAGCGGCAGCCAGAGCCAGAATATTCGCCGCCGATTCATCGCTGTGCCTGCCCTTCGCCAAACCGACGAGCGCTTCGCCCGGCGCGTTGTACCATCATTGTTGCTTCCCACTTCCTAGATCTATGGCGCATTTGCCAACTCGCAAAGAAATATTGTACGCTAAAACCAGATCGCTGTCCGACTTGAGCAGCGTGGATGTGAGCGCAGGTCGTGCTCGCAGAAAGGTAGCAGCTTGACAACGCCCTCCGCCGCATTTCGTGCCTCGGCCCACCTGCTTACGCGTCTCAGCCATAAATTCCGCCTGATCGAGCAGGCCGTGCCGCTGCCGCACAGCGGCGTCACCTACGAGATCTTCCAGCCGGCGACCTTCGATCGACTGCTGACCGCCGCCGCGCAAGATCCTGAGCAGCAGCTGCCCTACTGGGCGACGATCTGGCCCAGCGGGATTGCGCTCGGCGACGCCGTGCTGCAACAACATCGACAGTTCGCGGGACAGCGCGTGCTTGAGCTGGGCAGCGGGCTGGGTGTAACCGCGGCGGCAGCGCTGGCGGCGGGCGCGCAGCTGTATGTCACCGATTACTCGCCGGAAACGCTGCTGCTGTGCCAGCTGAACACGCTGCGCAATGTTGGTCTTCAGCCGCAGACGCTGCGCATCAACTGGCGTCAGCCTTCGCAAGCCCTGCTGGCGCTGGCCACGCCGCGCTTCCCGATCATTCTGGCCGCCGATGTGCTGTATGAAAAGCGCGACGTGCAGCCGCTCCTGGCTTTGGTCGATCAGCTGCTTGCGCCCGACGGCGTGCTCTGGCTGGCGGAGCCGGGTCGCCCGCCCGCGCTGCACTTCGTCGAGACAGCGGTGAGCAGCGGCTGGCGCGACAGCCCGACGCAGCACGCCGGGCCCTGGCCTGATCCGCAGGATGAGGATGTTATTGTCAACGTCCACCGGCTGCGACGATAGTACAATCATAAAAGGAACAAAAGAACGAGGGAACAAAAGAACAAAAATAAAGCATAGAAGAGCAACAAACAATCAATTATTGCTTAACAAGTTAAGTAACCTTGAATGCTTGATGCAGCACGGAAACTAGCGGAGATTCGCGCATGCAGCGTGCTCTAATCATTAGAAGCGTCGTGACTCAGTGTTTGGGTGCTTTTTGAGAACGTTACACAATGC
>JAFAYS010000550.1 GCA_019240175.1 Chloroflexota bacterium
ATCAATTGCTGCCGCAAACCCAGCGCCCGCGCCAACGCATCGGCGTGCGAAGGTTTGCCGAACTGTTCATACAAGGCCCGCAGCTCCCCAATGCGTCGATCCATGCCCTCCACCGTGAGCAAGCTCATATTGCGCTGGGCGCGTACCAGGACGTCGGGATCAACATCGGAGCCGATCAGGTGCGTCAGCTCAGACCAATGCAGGTAGCCGAGGGTGGACAAGAGATAGCCACTCCCACAGCAAGGATCGTACACGGTGTAGGGCGGCGGAACGTTAAGCTGGACTAAGCGGCTGCGGCAGCGCTGAAAAATCTCGTCGTTCAAGCGCACGGGAAACACAGGCCGGCCTGGTAAGCTTGAGAAGACCAATCCAGGCGCGAAATCGGTATAATCTTGCCGCTCCTGGGCAAATCGATACGGCATATGTTACGTGAGCGTGGGAACGCTCGATACTGGCTTCTGCGCATGTTGCACGCAATGCCTCCTGCGTTGTCGCACGCATTATACACGCTGCTTGCTGTGTACAAAGTCGCCCAACAGCTGATCTGACAAGCCGACCTTCCCCAGCGCGATCGAGCGACACAAGCTGAAGAATCGTCACGATGCCTGCGTGTCTCCGCGCTGCAATGACAACGCTGCGCGGCAAGCATTAATCGGCAACTTTACATCTTAAGCTGGTATATTAATCAAGCATAGGTAGCTATACTTAAACTCCTTGCGCAAGCGTTCCGCGCAGCACTAGCCGTTTAGCTTGGAAAAAAGAGACATCTGCATGAGCGACACCTCCCGCCTTCCATCTGCCGTGAGTTCATCACTTGTGGATATTGCTCATTGGCGAGCAGAGCATCAGACCGACCGCCTGGCCTATACCTTTTTGGTAGACGGCGAAACCACCGAGGCGCAGCTGACCTATGGTGAATTGGATCGCAAGGCACGGCAGATCGGCGCGATTCTTCAGCAGCACAAGCCGGCTGGCGAGCGGGCGCTCTTGCTGTATCCGCCGGGTCTCGACTATATCACCGCGTTTTTTGGCTGCCTCTACGCCGGCGTCGTGGCGGTGCCGGCCTATCCGCCCAACCCGGCACGGCTCAGCCGCAGTCTCACCCGGCTACGCGCGCTCGTCGACGATGCCACGCCGGCGGTGGTGCTCACCACCGCCACGCATCTGCCGATCGCCGAGGTGCTGCGCACACAAGTGCCGGACTTTCCACAGATGACCTGGCTGGCGACCGAAAACGAAACCGCCGATCGCGCCGACGAGTGGCGGCATCCCGGTGCCAGCCGCGACACGCTGGCTTTTTTGCAGTACACCTCGGGCTCGACCGCGCTGCCCAAAGGCGTGATGCTCAGCCACGGCAACCTGCTGCATAACTCGACGCTGATTCAGCATGCGTTTGGTCATACGCCCGACAGTCGCGGCGTGATCTGGCTGCCGCCCTACCACGACATGGGCTTGATCGGCGGCGTGATCCAGCCGCTCTACGCCGGCTTTCCGGTCACACTGATGTCGCCGGTCGATTTTCTCCAGCGCCCATTGCGCTGGCTGCAAGCGATCTCGCGCAGCCGGGGCACCACGAGCGGCGGGCCGAACTTCGCCTATGAGCTGTGTGTCAACAAGATCACGCCGGAGCAGATTACAACGCTGGACCTGAGCAGCTGGGATCTGGCCTTCAATGGCGCGGAGCCGATTCGCCAGGAAACCTTGGAGCGCTTCGCGACAACCTTCGCGCCGTGTGGCTTCCGTAAAGCGGCGTTCTATCCTTGCTATGGGCTGGCCGAGGCCACGCTGATCGTTTCGGGCGGCGCGAAGACGGCTGAGCCGCGCGTGATGTCGTTCGATCGCGGCGAGCTGGGAGCCGGACACGTAGTCACAGCGCCCGCAGCGCACGAGGCCAGCCAGCAGTTCGTCGGCTCCGGTCAGGCGTTGCTGGAGCAGCAGATCGCGATCGTCGATCCGCAGACCGCGACGCGCTGCCAGCCGGATCAGGTTGGCGAGATCTGGGTGAGCGGGCCAAGCGTGGCGCAGGGCTACTGGAATCGGATCGAAACGACCGAGCAGACCTTCCGAGCGCGCATCGCCGGTACCGATGAATGGCCGTTTCTGCGCACCGGCGACCTGGGCTTCGTCCAGGATGGCGAACTGTTCGTCACCGGGCGGCTCAAAGATCTGATCATTGTGCGTGGCCGCAACTATTATCCGCAGGACATCGAGCTGACCGTCGAGCGCAGCCATCCCGCGCTGCGGCCCGGTGCCGGCGCGGCGTTCGGCATCGAGGTCGGCGGCGAAGAGCAGATCGTCGTCGTGCAGGAGCTTGAGCGCGAGCACCGCCGCATCGAGATCGAGCCGGTGGTCAGCGCGATCCGCCAGGCGGTTGCTGCGCAGCACGAGCTGCGCGTGTACAGTATCGCACTGATCAAACCCGGCAGCATTCCCAAAACATCCAGCGGCAAGATCCAGCGCCACGCCTGCCGCAACCAATTCCTGGCCGGCGAGCTTCAGCTGATCGGCAGCAGCACGCTGGAAGTCGCCAGCCAGGAGCAAGACGACCCGACTCTCAGCCGCGAGGAGCTGCTGGCTGTCGCGCCGGACGAGCGCCAAACGCGACTCGAAGCCTTCCTGCAAGCGCAGGTAGCGCAGGTGCTGCGCAGCGGCGAGCGTCCGCAGCTCGACGTCGCGATCGGCAGTTTGGGCCTGGACTCGCTGATGGCCGTCGATCTGCAATACCGCCTCGAAAGCGCGCTGGGCGTGCTGGTGCCGATGGCGCAGTTCTTTGAAGAAACAACGCTGGCGCAGCTTGCCGCGCAGATCCTGGCCGACATCGACGCTTCAACCGATGCCACCGTGACGCTGCAGGAGTCGGCGCGGCCCGGCGACGAGTACGCGCTCTCGCCCGGCCAGCAGGCGATCTGGTTTCTGCATCAGCTGGCACCCGAGAGCGCAGCCTACAACATCGCCAGTGCGGCGCGAGTACACGGCGATCTTGATGTGGACGCGCTGCGACAATCTTTTCAGGCCGTTGTCGATCGGCACCCGGCGCTGCGCACAACCTTTGGCCTGCACAACGGCGATCCGGTGCAGCGCGTCCAGGGCTCGGTCACAGCCGACTTCGCGGCAGAAGACGCCGCTAGCTGGGATGCGGCGGCGCTCAACGAGCGGCTGACGACAGAGGCACACCGGCCTTTCAACCTTGAAGGAGGTCCGCTGCTGCGGGTCCGCATCTTCAAGCGCGCGCAGCACGAGCAGATTTTGCTGCTGGTCGTGCATCACATCGTGGCCGATCTGTGGTCGCTGGCGACGATCGTCCACGAGATCGGACAGCTTTACCCGGCGCTGCTGGCTGGACGATCGCTGGATTTCCCGCCATTGTCACTGCGCTACGCCGATTATGTCTGGTGGCAGGGCGACCTGCTGGCTAGCTCCGAAGGCGAGCGCCTGTGGTCGTACTGGCAACAGCAGCTACGCGATGTTCCGACCACGCTGGATCTGCCGACCGACCGACCGCGACCCACGGTGCAAAGTTTTGTCGGCGCGGCGCAAACCTTCAAGCTGGGCCAGCCGCTGACCCGTGAGCTTAAGACGCTCACGCAAACGACCGAGACCACGCCGTTTCAGGTGCTGCTGGCGGCGTTTCAGGTGCTGCTGTATCGCTACTCGGGGCAACAAAGCTTCCTGGTGGGCTCGCCGACCAGCGGCAGAAGCCGCGCTAAGCTGGCCGATAGCGTCGGCTACTTTGTGAATCCGGTCGTGCTGTGCGCCGATCTCGCGGGTCAGCCGACCTTTAGCGAGCTGCTCGGACGTGTTCGGCGCACAGTGCAGGGCGCGCTGGCGCATCAGGATTACCCATTCCCGCTGCTGGTCGAGCGCTTGCAGCCGGAGCGCGATCCCAGCCGCTCGCCGCTCTTCCAGACGATGTTTGTGCTCCAGCAAGGACATATCGCGGGGCAGGAGCAACTGGCGGGCTTCGCGCTCGGCGACAGCGGCGCTCAGCTAGAGATCGATGGGCTGCAGCTTGAAGCGCTGGATCTTGAGCAGCGCGTGGCGCAGTTCGATATTACACTGATGATGGCGGAGCTTGACGACGGCCTGGTCGGATCGCTGCAGTACAACAGCGACCTGTTCGAACCTGCGACGATCGCGCGCATGGCCGAGCATTTCGAGATGCTGCTGCGAGCGATCCTGGCCGACCCCAGCCAGCGCGTGACCGAGCTGCCGATCCTGCCGGCGGCTGAGCGACAACAACTGCTGGTCGACTGGAACGCCGACACGATCGACGTGCCGCACGACGTTGGCATTCAGCATTTCTTTGAGGCGCAGGCGGCGCGCACTCCCGAGGCCATCGCGCTGATCCACGGCGACGAGCGGCTGAGCTACGACGAGCTAAATCGGCGGGCGAATCAGCTGGCGCATGCGCTGCGCCAGCGCGGGATCGGGCCGGAGGTGCGCGTGGGCGTGTGTTTGGAGCGCACGGCTGAGCTGGTCGTGGCGCTGCTGGCGGTGCTGAAAGCGGGTGCGGCTTACCTACCCCTCGATCCGAACTATCCGCAGGAGCGGCTGAGCTTCATGCTCGACGATGCGCAGGCCCCGCTGCTGATCACGCAGCAGCCGCTGAGCGCGCGCTTCCCTGAGCACGCCGCCGCCGTACTGTGCCTCGACACCGATCGCGATGCGATCGCGCAGCTGCCGGCCAGCAATCCGCCCAGCACGATCCACTCGCTGAATCTGGCCTATCTGATCTACACCTCGGGCTCCACGGGCCGGCCCAAAGGCGTCGCGATCACACAGCGCAACGCGGCGGTGCTGCTGGCCTGGGCGCAGCGTGTGTACACGCCCGAGCAGTTGGCTGGCGTGCTGGCCTCGACCTCGATCTGTTTCGATCTGTCGGTCTATGAGCTGTTCGTGCCGCTGAGCTGTGGCGGCGCGGTGATTCTGGCCGACAACGCGCTGCAACTGCCGGATTTGCCGGCGGCCCACGAGGTGACGCTGATCAACACCGTGCCGTCGGCGGCGACTGAGCTGCTGCGCATCGACGGGCTGCCGGCCTCAGTGCGGACCGTGAACCTGGCGGGCGAGCCGCTGACGCAGCAGCTGGCGCAGGATCTCTACGGGCGCGAGCAGATCCAGCAGGTGATCAATCTGTATGGCCCCTCGGAAGATACCACGTACTCGACCGTTGCAGTGATTCCCAAGCCCTGCACTGCGGCTCCCACGATCGGACGTCCGATTGCCAATACGCAGGTCTATGTGCTCGATCCGCAGCTGCAGCCGGTGCCGATCGGCGTGGCGG
>JAFAYS010000602.1 GCA_019240175.1 Chloroflexota bacterium
CCAGCACGACGACGCCGATCTCCAGGATCAGGCCGATATGGATCGGGACGAATTTCATCTTACACCTCAAGGATGCGGCGGGCGATGCCGTAGAAGCGGTAGACCACGTAGGCCATCGCCAGCGACGACAGGAACAGCGGCGTGAAGGCCCAGCCCTGCTGGCAAACACTGAAGCTCAGCCCTTCCTTGCACTCGGTCATGCGGCCTGCCGTGAAGAAGCTATACGATTGGATCAGGTTGTAGATCACAATCCCGATCGGCGCGATGGTCATAGCTGTCCAAAACGAACGCTGGCCGGTCAGCATCTCGAAGCGCCGTGCGATCAGGCCGATCAGAATGAACGCGCCCCACAGCAGGAAGCCGGCGATCAAGCTGACGTAGTTGGTGATATCGAAGAGGACGCGATAGGTGCCGGTGCTGAGCGAGGCGGGCGACTGTGAGTTGGGCGAGGGCTGCGTGCGCGTCCAGTCTTTGTTGGTGTTCGAGTCTAATCCCTGAGGATTGCGCACGAGCGCTACGTTCTCGGCGGGCGCGGGTGCCGAATTCTTGCTCCAGCCGACGATCGGGCTTTTCTCGGGTGCCGCGCCCCAGTGGACATCATCAATCTGGTTGCCGTCCACACCGTACAAGATCACCGCGTCGGACTTCGCGTTCCAGGCACTCGGCGTCTTGACGACCTCGAACGCGCCCGGCTCGACGCTGCCCTGAAGCGTGGCGACATCGCCGGTGGTCGTGCTGAGCCGCCAGCCAACGATCGAGATCGGCTCGTCGGTGTTGTTGTACAGCTCAACCCAGGCCTGTCCGCCGGCTTTGGGCAGCACAAAAATCTCGTTGATCACCAGCGGCGTTTGCTCGTCGCTACGCATACCGACGCCAAGAAAGGCCAGCACTAGCGGCACGACGAACGACAGGCACAAGATCAGCGGGATCAGCAGATCGGCTGAGCGCAGCCGTTCAAGCGACGGCATGCTAAACGGAATTGGATAGGCTTTACGTTGCATGAGCGGATCACATCTCCTTTACCCACGCTGCTCGCGGTACGCACGATGGTGACGTGGTTAGGCCGTGGCTTGTTGAACTTTGCTGCGCAGCTGATCGGCGAGTGAGCGCGCCCGAGACGGGCCAAGCAGCAGCGTGGTGGACTGTTCGAAGGCGGCGATGGCGCGCAGCATCTGCTGCGGCTGGGCGGCGGGATCGCTTGGCTGTAGCCCGGCGCGCCGGAAGGCGTCTGCCAGCAGCACGCGGGCGCTATTGCCGATGCCGGCGACGGCCAGCTTTTCCAGCTCCGGGTAGAGCGGCGGTGCCTGGCGCTCCTCGACGCGGCCCTCGATCAGACCGGCGTCCATCAGCTCGATAATCGTTTTGAAGGCGGTGAAATCGCCAAGGCCCGACAGCCGCGCAATATCGGCGACGGTATTTTTGCCGTTGATCATCGTCAGGACGCGCCATTTATGCGCCTCCAGATTGATCTCGCGGCTGGAAGAGCGCGGATTGGGCACCAGCTTCAGCACCATATCGCCGGAGAGCCGTTCGGCCACGGTGGCCCACTCATCCTGACGACCGATGCCCTCCATGATGATGATCTCGTTGGAAACGCGGATATTCGGCGGCGGCAGCTGAATCCGCTCGTGCAGCTTGAACGGCCCCGAGGTGCAGGTGAAAAAGGTATAGGCTGCCTCCTCACCGACCAGCGAGCCAAGCTGCGCGCCGCAGATCTTGCCCTCGTTGAAAAAGACCCAGCCTTTGATCTGTTCTTTGCCGCGCAGGCCATGAATCTCAACGCCGCCGGTTTTCTTGCCGAGATCGATCAGCTGGATGATATCAACGAGTCCGAAATCCCCCAGATCTCCTTCGAGCGCCATAAATCACACAGTTCATCAGCGTAATGCCGCACAACAGCGGGCGCTGCATTACGCCGCATAAAATTAAAGCTTGCTGATGACGATCTTGCTGATGCCCTTGAGCGTATCGAAGACGCCGGGGCCGGAGGCCGCGCAGGCCTCGAAGCGCGTCCAGTTGAACGGGTTGAGATACTTGTCCAGCACCGGCACCGGCAGCGCGTTGGGCAGGTCGCGCTTGTTGTACTGCAGCACCAGCGGAAACTCTTGAAACTTTTTGCCCTGCTTCTGGACGTTGCGCGCTAGCTCTTTCAAGCTGTTGACGTTCTCTTCCAGCTTGCTGCGCTGCGAGTCGGCCACGAAGACCACGCCGTCCGCGCCGTTGAGCACGGCCACGCGCGTGCGCTCGTACAAGATCTGCCCCGGAACGGTGTACAGGTGAAAGCGCGTTTGAAACCCGCGAACCTTGCCGAGATCGAGTGGGAGGAAGTCGAAGAACAGCGTGCGCTCGGTTTCCGTCGCAATCGACAGCAGTTCACCTTTGGTCGCCTGCGGAACCTGGCTGTGGATGTATTGCAGATTAGTCGTCTTGCCGCACATACCGGGGCCGTAATACACGATCTTACAGTGAATCTCGCGGGCGGCGACGTTAATGAGTGCCATGTGCTAAAGCCCCTTATGTTAGTCTCGAAACAACAGATCGATCGTATCTTCCATCGAGGTGCGGAAGCTGGAGCCGAGCACGTCGTCGCGCACGCGGCGAGACTGCCGAACGCGCTGGAGGATCGTGGCCAGCTCTTCGGAGGCCTTCTTGATCAGCACCTTGACCAGACCGATGTGTGTTTCTTTGTTGAAGATAATCGTCAAAATCCACTGCTCGGCGATCAGCGCGATGAAGAGGTTTTCGCGCACGCCTTGCTGGAAGAGCATCTTGAAGTCTTTTTCGCGCAGCAGCTTGGCGACTTCGCGCGACGAGGCAAACGTTCCCGCAATCAGCGCGCCCAGCGCCGTCGTGTCCTGGCGGTTTGCATCGCCGTGGCAGGCGATCACTTGACCACTCTTGTCAAGCAACAGGGCGTGATTGCCGCCGGTTTCTTCGACGAGCCGGTTGAGCACCTCTTCGATGTGCGCGGTTTCGTCGGGCGGCACGATCAAGCTAGTGAGTTGTGGATCGAGGGACATGATTTCCTGCCTTTGGCAAAGCTACTATCAGCATATACGGCGACACCGCCGCGTCTTTAAGTTGCGATAATCTAAAGCTGGCGCGCGAATCGTTAGATCGCGTGGATCGCGGTGACGAACGCGTCGTAGTGTTTTTGGACCAGAAACCGCAGACGACCGAGCTGTCCGCGGCCCTGGGTCAGGATCAGCAGCATGGCGTCGGGGGTGAGCGGCTCGATGAGGACCAGGCCGTCGGCGTATTCGAGCGTGATCTGGTCGGCGTTGCCTTTGGTGATCTCGCGACCGAGCGCCTCGGCC
>JAFAYS010000713.1 GCA_019240175.1 Chloroflexota bacterium
GCTGCGCCGCTGCGTCACCATCGGCTGACCAGAGGCCGCGCTCAGACGCGGCAGCGCGCCCGCGAGCTTTTGGCGTCGGTCGATCTCACGCCCGCCGATGAGATCCTCGACACGTATCCGCACCAGCTCAGCGGCGGCCAGCGTCAGCGCGTCGCGATCGCGCGGGCCTTGACCGTGAATCCGGCGCTGATCGTCGCCGACGAGGCCGTCTCGATGGTCGACGTCTCGATCCGCGCCAGCCTGCTCAAGACCTTGACGCGCCTCAAAGAGCAGATGGGCCTGGCGGTGCTGTTTATCACCCACGATCTGGCGCTAGCCAAATATTTCGCCTGGCAGGGCCGCGTCGGCGTGATGTATCTCGGGCGGTTGGTCGAGCTGTCGCCGACGCCGCTGCTGATCGAACAACCCCAGCATCCTTACACACAAGCACTGCTGGCAGCGATTCCCGAGGTCGATCCTGATGCCCGCCGCGTGCCACAGATTGCGCTGCGCAGCATGGATCTGCCAAGTCTGCTGCACAAGCCGCCGGGCTGCCCGTTCCATCCACGCTGTCCGCGCTTCGAGGGCGACAGCTGCGCTGGCGTTGTGCCGCAGCTCGTCACCTTCCCCGATCAATCGGCGGTCGCCTGCCATCCGGCTCAGCGCGAGCACACAACGATCGATATGGTTTGAGGAGAGAATTATGTTAAGTCCCGAGCTTGGCCGTCTCGGTTTTCGTATCGCCATATTCGTGACGCTGGCCTCCGGCGCGCTGCTGCCGGCTCAAAGGCCGGGTAGCGCCGAGTTTGTGCTGATGGCAACCGCGCTGGCGATCGGCCTGGTATTTCTGCTGATCATGATCGCGCTGATTCGCTGGTCGCTCCGGCGTGAGTGCAGTTAGCGCCGTCGCAGTTGTTTTCGCCGTGCTGCATCAAGGAGAACATCTTCATGCGTAGAATCGTTTCGCTGAGCCTGCTGCTGCTGTTGGTCACCGCGTTGGTCGCGTGTGGCGGGCCGCCTGCTGACGAGTCGACTCCAACGTCGACGAGCACCGCCGATGCGAACACCGGGCCGCCACTTGAAACGACGGTCACCAGCGTCGCGGTTGCATCGCCGTCGGCGGTGGCCAGCGCCGAAGCTTCAGCACCAGCGTCAACAGCTACCACACAGCCAACGCTCGCCCCAAAACCGACAACCAACATTTTGACGGTCAAGCTGCGCCCAGGGCTCAAATGGAGCGATGGCTCACCGCTGACAGCGCAGGATCTCGCGGGCACCTACGATCTTTACTGGGCCACGCAAAACGGCAGCTGGGATTTTCTCAACGATGTCAGCGCTGTCGACGAGCAAACCGTCGAGTTCCAGCTGACCACGCCCTCGCTGAGCGGCCTGCGTCTGCTGCTGCGCACCTACGCGCCCGCGCCGCGCGCGCAGTACGCCAAATGGATGGATCAGGCGCGCACACTGCGCCAGCAGAATCGCGACCCTGAGCGCAACGCGGTCAAGCAGTTGGTCGACGATCTATACAACTTCAAGCCCGAGCAGGCGCTGGTCTACGGCCCTTACCAGATCGATCTCGACTCGATCACCGAGGCGCAGCTTCAACTGGTCAAAAATCCCAGCGGCTACAACGCCGACAAGGTTGGCTTCGAGCGTCTGATCGTCTATCAGGGCGAGACCACCGCCTCGGTGCCGCTGATGCTGGCCGGACAGCTCGACTACAGCACGCACGGCTACACGCCCTCGGATCTGGCCGCCTTCGCGCAGCTGCCCAATGTCCAGATCATTCGCGGACCGAACGGCACCGGGCCTGGCCTGTGGTTCAACCAGTCGGTCACGCCGCTGAACCGCACAGAGGTGCGCCAGGCCTTCGCCTATATCATCGATCGGCAGGAGAACGCCAGAGTCGCGCTTGGCGACGCCGCCCAGCCGATCCAGAAATTGGCGGGCTTCCCCGACGCCGCAGTCGATCAGTGGCTATCGCCCGAGGCTGCCGCGCGGCTCAACAGCTACCCCAAAGATCTCGCCAAAGCCGAGGCGCTGCTGACCGGTATTGGCTTTACGAAAGATGCGAGCGGCGCATGGCTCGACGAGCAGAACAACCCGCTGGCCTTCGAGATCTCGGTGCCCGCCGATTTTGCCGACTGGCTCGGAGCCGCCGAGAACGCCGCCCAGCAGCTGACCGCGTTCGGCATCGCGACCACGGTGCGCGGCTACCAGTCGGCGGAGCGTGCCGACATCCAGAAGGAAGGCCGCTACCAGATCCTGATGGACCTGAGCACCTACTACATCCCGCCGTATCCCTTTGCCTCGTACCGCTACATGCTCGACGCGCCGCGCAACGCACCCACAGGCGGCGTGGACGGCGACACGGGGATGAATTGGAGCTGGGATCAAACCACGCCGGACGGCCAGGCGGTGAACGTGGTCGAGCTGATCGACGGTGCCGCGACCGGGCTGGATCTGG
>JAFAYS010000959.1 GCA_019240175.1 Chloroflexota bacterium
AAGCGCACGCTGATTCCGATCGGCGCGGGCTATGCTACCTCGACGCTAGAGCGCTTTGCCCAGGCGGCGGCCCAGCGCGATACCAGCGGCACCGTTTATCTGCTGGTGCTGCCGATCACCTTTGCGACCGACGCCTACACGATTTCGAGCAAGGAGCGCAAAGAAAATCTCACGCTGGCCGATACGCGTCGTGGTCAGGTGGAGACCGCGTGCAATGCCGTCAAGCGCGCGACGCAAACCTGCCGCGCGGTGCTGGCTCCGATCCTGGTGCGCAACGATGCCTATCTCCAGAGCAACCTGGATCTGTTCACCGCTGATCTAGATGGCATGTATATTCTGGGCGGCGATCAAACCGTCGCGATGCGCGTCGTCGCCGACACGCCGACCGAGCAGCGCATGACGACGGCCTACAACGCGGGCGTGGTCGTCAGCGGCAACAGCGCTGGCGCGGCGGTCGAGTCGGCCAACATGATCGCCGGCTACATCGGCAACAATGGGCCGGAAAACGGCTTCCAGCAAGGCAGCGTCGATCTGTGGCTGAACGGCGGCGTGAGCGATCAAGAGCGCGGCCTGATCTTTGGCCTGCCCAACGCGCTGCTGGATCAGCACGTGCTTCAGCGTGGCCGCATTGCCCGGCTGATCAACGCCGCGTGGAGCACATCGCTGCTGGGCGTGGGCGCGGATGCCGACACCGGAGCCGCGATCGAGAACGAGGCGGTGCTGACCGATGTGTCGGGACGCTCGGCGGCGTTTGTGGCCGATGCCAAAACCTATGCGTCAACTGGTCGCTATGCCGGCCCGACCAACAGCCTGGCGATCCGCAACGTCGCGACGCATGTGATTCCCAGCGGCGGCTACGGCTACGATCTGATCGGGCGGCAGCCGCTCGTCAACGGTAGCGCGCAGGCCGCGCCCGCGATCACTGGACGCAGCTTTAGCTCGGTGCGGCTACCCAGCGGCTACGGCGCGTTGCTGCTCGGCGGCGACATCAGCGGCGATAAAGGCGGGCCCGTCGCGGATCGTTTCGTGGCACAGAGCGGCGGCACTGGCGCGCGCATCGTCGTGCTGACCACGGGCTACGCCAAGAGTAGCGTGGCGCAGTCCGACGCCAAGGCTTACGCGGCGGCTTTCCAGACCAAAGTTTCGGCTCCGGTGCAGTGGTTCGTCCTCGACAGCCGTGCGAATCAGGCGGCGATCCAGAGCGCGATCAACGGCGCGACCGGCGTTTTTCTGACCGCGCCGGATCAGTCGCGTGTGTTTGCGGCCTTGAATAGCGCCGCGCCGGTGGTGAGCACGCTGCGCAGCGCGTGGCAGCGCGGCACCACACTGCTGGCCGATAACGCGGCTGCGGCTGCTTTAAGCCAGCTTACCACCGCCGACCCGCCGTCAGCCGATAGCACGGCGCTTGAAGAAGATTCGATCGTCGATTTCCGGCCCGATGGCGTGGATATTCGCTCTGGCCTGGCGTTTGTCAGTGGCCTGGCGGTCGAGCCGCGCATGGTCTTCGATCGTCACTGGGGCAAGCTGTACAACCTGGTGGCGCGCGATCGATCGCTGCTGGGCCTGGGCATTGACGTCGGCACCGCAGTTGAGATCACAGCGGCGGGCGCGACGATCTACGGCAACAACACGGCGGTCGTGCTGGACGGACGCTACGCCAGCTTCGCGGTCGGCAGCAACGGCGCGCTGGGCGCGCGCTATGTGCTGCTAGACTCGTTCGTGGCGGGCGATCGTCTCGCGCCGTAAGATGTTCCGATTGTGAAGAGGTATGGTCCGTAGGGGCGTGATGTATTACGCTCTGAAGACATCGGCAAGGCCCCGACGAATCGATTCGTCGGGGCCTCTGGTTGGTGCTTTACAGGCCGCCCAGGAAATCCAGCACGATCCGATTGAACTCGGCGGGCTGCTCCAGGCTGGGAACGTGCGCCGTGCCGTGCATCACAACCTTTTGCGCGCCCGCAATGCGCTCTTCCATCAGGTCGCCGGCGGCAACCACATGCGGCTGATCTTGAGCGCCGACGATGATCAGGGTGGGCACGTGGATCTCGCCCAGCCGATCGTAGGCGGGCGGCTCTAGCGCTTGCTCCTCGGCCTTGCCATCGGCAGCCGCCTCGTTTTGCAGTGCGATCAGATTCATCTCGTGGACCAGATCGCGCACCCGTCGCTCGACCTGCTCCGGCGTGCGATTCGGCCCGTCGACCCAGACCTGCACCTCAAGCTCCGATGTGTGCCCGAAGTCGCCGGCTTTGAAGCTGCTGCTGATCTCGTCCCACTGGCGCGGCGGCGGTGCTCCATCGTCGGGCATGCCACCCGGCCCCGAGCACACCACGATCAGCGCCTTGACCAGCTCGGGATGTTCCAGCGTCACATCGATCGCGGTTGAGCCGCCGCGTGAGCAGCCCATTAGATAGGCTTGCTCGATGCCGAGCCAGACCAGCAGCGCGTACAGATCGTCGTGGTGGGAGAACGTGCCTTCGGGCACCGCCGATTTGCCGAAGCCGCGCATATCGTAGCGGATCACGGTGTAGCGCTCGGCAAAAACCTGCCACTGCTCATCCCACAGCCGCCGATCTGCGATGCCGGCGTGAATCATCACCAGTGGCTGCCCACTGCCCGTGATCTCGTAGTAAAGCCGCGTGCCGTTGACCTCGGCAAAGCCACTAGCCGGTCGTGTACTTGCTGTCATAATCGCACTCCTTGTTTGTGGGTGTCGCCGGTTGCGCCATCAAAGAGCTTCGTCGGCACTAAGAAAGGTTTCCAGCACGTCCTCGACGGTGCCGATCAGCTCGGGCCGCTGTTGCAGCATCGCCACAATGCGCTGGATCGATTCGGGCAGCGCAGCAGGTGCCGGGCTGTCAGTTCCATTGGTGTGGGTGCCAAGATCCAGCGTGCCGAGCGAGTATTCGAGGTAGTCAAAAACGCTGAGCAGCGCGGGTGCCGAGAGCGTGCGCGAGCCCCGCTCGTAGCGCGAGATCATCGTGCGATCGACCTCCAGTAGCTGCGCCAGATCGTCCTGAGTCACGCCGCGTGAAAGCCGGGCCTCGCGCAAGGCAGCGCCGATCCGCCGGTTGAGATTCTGCTCCTCGCTCATAGCAGCGACTCTTGAAGTGGCGGCAGCGCGTCGGGATCGTTGGGCAGCAGCTCGGCGGCTTTGTCCCGAATCCAGGTCAGCGCGGTCTCGTATTTGCCGGCGGGCAGCAGCGCGTACTTGGGCGTGCCCAGGTCGATGCAGAACTGCGCGAAGAGCTTGCCGAACATTTCTTGCCCGGTGCGGCGCTTGTAGCGGCTGGCGATCCTGGTGATCGCGCGTTTGATCACTTCCTGCTGCGGCCCGGTGATCGTGGTGTGGCTGGCAAGCTGCTGCTGGATGTCGTCCATCACGCCTTCGATCGCATCGATGCGCGACTCGTGTGTTTGCAGCTGCTCCTCGGTGCGCTGTTGAGCGGCTAGCAGTGCCTCGCGCGCCAAGCGCACCTCAACCAGCGCGTCGGCGAGGCGCTGGGCCAGCGTGGCCTGCGTCGAGTCGGTGGTCGTCGACGGCGTGGGGCGTAGCTCGTTGCCATAGAGCGCCGCCAGCAGATCGACCAGCTCGATCTGGTAGCGTACCAGCTTGGGCCGCACTGCCTCGTTCACCTGGCTCGGCACGATCGTCGCCAGCCAGAAGGGAATGAAGCGGTGCAGCAGCGCGACCACCGAGCGTACACGCCCGCCCTGCGGCACGCGGACCAGCCGCACGCCCTGCGCCAGCACCTCATGCTCGCGCAGCTTCGCGCTCTGGCTTTCCAGATCCAGCCCGAGCGCCTGGCAGATCACGCGGACCGGCACGGCTACGCCATCGTCCACAAAGACCGCCAGCAGCTCATCGCCGTCAAACTCGATTTGCTTATATCGTGTCAGTCCACGCGGCCCTGATCCTGACTGCTGGTCGCTCATGGCCTGCTCCTTCGTTTGGTTGCTGGCGTGAGCGTAGCACGTACGTGCGGCCTTTGTCAAACGAGAAATGCCTCAGAGTCACGCTCATCTTGCTAATTACTGGATTACAGGTGACTCTGAGTCACTCTAAAACGTTTATGAATCTGCTTCTACGTTCCTCAAAGGCACATATCAAAATATAGATCAATACTGCAAAAAGGAGGAAATTGTCACTCCAGCAATCGACGGGATTGACAAACCAAACATCGCATCATGCCGCGATTTCAGAGAGGAGACCGCTCATCATGTATCGTTTGAACGGGTCTTGCTTGTACCAGATTCTCAATGGCTTCAATCGGAGTGTGTCCCCACAGGAGAAGACCATCATCGAACCCACCGTAGATCGCGCCGTTGGGGTCCATCATCAGCGTTGCATGGCTGGCCCGTCCAATGGGACACAGTGGCACATGCAATAGCTCAGCGTAGTCCTCGACACGCTCACGAAAGATCCCATCCGCGGCATCCTGCGCATCAAAGTGAAAGGTTATCTCCGTATGGAAAAACCCGTGGCGCTCTTTGAAGATGAGGTTACCAAAGTGTTGTAGGAATTCCCTGACAACTGGAAACACGGTGAAACCTTCCGCTTCTAAAGAGCGAATAACATGGGTAGTACTGACGGAACGGGTGGGGTTCCATCCAGCCCGCCGTAGCTGGTGCTTCGTGGCATCCGAGAATGCCCCACGATCGTGCTCCTCTGGTATCTGATTCATACCTATTCCTTTCTTTCAGTATCGAT
>JAFAYS010001190.1 GCA_019240175.1 Chloroflexota bacterium
GCCGATGGTCTACGACAAAGAGGACGGCGGCCAGCAGCAGGGCTGGTACGATAGCTGGGTCAACTTCATTCGCAACAACCACGGACGGCGCGCGGCGGCGGTCGGCGTCGGCGTCTGGCTGAACAACGCCGATCAGAATCTGGCGCAGATTCGCCGTGGCGCCAGCGCTGGCATCGGCACGGTGCTCTACTCCTACGCGATTCCGGTCAGCGGCGATCGCAACAATTTTCTCGATCGACTGCGGGTCGAGGCCTGGGGCGATGGCGCGGCTGCGCCGGTCTTTAGCTGGAAGGCGCAGCCCTCAACCGGTCATCTGCTAGGCCAGGTCTTGGTCAACGGCGCGGCTGGCGAGAATCTGGCGATTCGCATCAGCGGCAACGGACAGCCCGACAGCAATACCAATACCGACGCCAACGGCATTTTCGGCGCGGTCGATCTGCCGCCCGGTAACTACTCGCTGACTATGCGCGATCCGCTCAGCGGCGCGGAGGTCGGCTCGAACTTCTCGATCGGCGCGGGCGGCGTGGCCACAGTGCGCCTCGCGTTCCCACAGAGCGATCCGGCTACCGATTGGTCGCCCACAGGAGCCGACGCCGACGGCGCGTTTGGCAATCTGTGGAATCGCACCGATCTACCGGTAGCACAGGGCCGCGTGTCGCGCTCCTGGACCTGGGGGCCGAAGACTTACGCGACCGGCTGGGAGCGCTATGCCGAAGCGCCCAACGGCAAGCGGTTGGTGCAGTACTGGGACAAGAGCCGTATGGAGATCACCAATCCCGGCGGCGATCGCAATCAGCTCTGGTTTGTCACCAACGGCCTGCTGACCAAAGAGTTGATCAGCGGCAACGCGCAGGTTGGCAACGGCGCATTTGTGCAGCGCGCACCAGCCACAGTGCCGGTCGCGGGCGATCCCGACGATCCCAACAGCCCAACCTACGCCTCGTTTGCGCAGCGCGCCTCGCTCAACAGCGATCGACGTGAGCCCGCAGCAGTCGGCGCGACGGTCACCCAGACAATCAACCGCGACGGCTCGATCGGCGCGGATCAGAATCTTGGGCGCTACGGTGTGCGCAATGCCGCCTACAACAACGAGCTTGGCCACAATATCCCCAATGTCTTCACCGACTACTTCCGGACCTTGCCGGTCGATTGGGTCTTCGCGCTGGGCTATCCGATCGCCGAGCCGTACTGGGCGCGCGTCAAAGTCGGTGGCGAGACCAAAGACGTGCTGATTCAGGTACATGAGCGCCGCGTGCTGACGTACACGCCAACAAACGGTCCAGCCTTCCGCGTCGAGATGGGCAACGTCGGGCAGCACTACTGGCGCTGGCGCTACAGCTCGGCTCCCTGGGAATAGCTCAACCAACAGCTTCTTTCGTCGGCCACGCAGAGCGGGATCATTCCCGCTGTTGCTTTTCGACTACAATCAAAGAAGCAAGATTTGATGTTGGGAGCTGTGCATGTACGATGTGATCGTTGTCGGCGGTGGACATAACGGATTGACCTGCGCCTGCTATCTTCAGAAGGCTGGCCTGCGCGTGCTGGTGTTGGAGCGTCGTCCGATCGTGGGCGGCGCGGTCTGTACCGAGACCATGTTCGGCGGCTATCGCATGGATGTCGGCTCGTCGGCGCACATCATGATCCACCTGACGCCGGTCGTCCGCGACCTTGAGCTTGAGCGCTTCGGCCTCGAATACATCGATATGGACCCGTTCGCCTTTTTTCCGCTGCCGGACGGCTCGGGCGCGATCGAGTTCTGGCGCGATCTCGACAAGACCTGCGCTTCGATCGAGAAGATTTCCCCGCGTGACGCCGAAGCCTACCGGCGTTTTGTGGAGTTCTGGGGCGCGATCAACGAGGGCGTCTTCAAGGTTTTTCTCAAGCCACCCACGCCCGGTAATCTCGTCTCGACCATGATGACCGGCCAGTTCAGCCGCGCTGAGGATGGCAGCACCGGCGGCTCGCTCGACACGCTGCGCAAAATCTTTACCTCGTACGGCCAGCTGATCACCGAGTGGTTCGAGAGCGACGCGATGCGCACGGCGCTCGCCTGGCTGGCCGCGCAGTCGGGACCACCGCCGGACGAGATCGGCACGGCGGATTTTGCGGGCTGGCACGCGATGCTCCATCGCAGCGGCGCAAAGCATCCACGCGGCGGCTCGGGCATGCTCACGCAGGCCATGCAGCGCTGCTTCGAGCATTACGGCGGCGAGGTACGCCTGGATGCCGAGGTCGAGCGGATTGTGATCGAGAACGGCAAAGTGCGCGGCGTGCGGCTCGGTTCCGGCGAGTTCTTCGCGGCGCGCAGTGTGGTCTCGAACGCGCATGTGCAAACCACGCTGCTCAAGCTGATCGGCGCGGATCAGCTGCCCGGCGATCTGGCGTCGCGCGTCGGTCGTATTCGGGTTGGCAACGGCTTCGGCATGACGATCCGCTGTGCCGCCGACACGCTGCCCGACTATCTGGCCGCGCCCTCAGGTGGACAGCCGCACCCAAGTCATCATGGCCTACAGCTGCTCTGCCCGTCGCTGGACTATCTTAATCGCGCCTACGAAGATTTTCGACGTGGCGTTCCCGCTCAAGATCCGGCTGTGATCGCCATGACGTTTTCGGCGATCGATCCGGACGTTGCGCCGGCTGGCAAGCACACGCTGTTTCTTTGGGCGCAATATCA
>JAFAYS010001106.1 GCA_019240175.1 Chloroflexota bacterium
AGCAGGGCCATCAGCATCGAGTTGGTGATGACGAAGCCTTCGGGCAGATGCGAAGCGGTTGCGAACATCGCCGGGCCAAAGTGGACACCCGACCCGTTGATGCTGAAGACGGGCTCGGCCTTAACGGACACGACCGGCGAGCCGACTTCAAAAGCACCACCGACGATGTAGCGCAGGACGACACTCAACACAAGCGCGAGGCCGACAGCGAGCCAGAGTTTATTTCGTGTGGACAATGCGCGCACCTCCTCCTGAGGCGTGAACGTCGGGTTGCATCACACGGTAGAACCCCGTAATGCACGCTAATCATAAAAACGAAGCTCGTCTTCCAGTCCCAGAGGGATTGTCGGCGAGCGAAGGACAAACACCATTGTCAAATCGAGATTGAGAAATATCTCACATACTGTTTCTAGGGCGAGTATAGCAGAATTGTGAAAAAAATGCAAATCCCAATTTAATCCGCAAGGCAGCCCAGGATCGAGGAGTCTACACGTACTCCTCGATCATTTTCTGGCGGCATGGCATCACAATTTGAGGATTTGTTGGAGCTGTTTCATGGCGCGTTTGGCATAGACCCAGACGGTGCCGAGCTTACCCGGATTGACGCGCTTATCGAACATGAGGATCAGAATCACGCGGTAGCTAATGTTGAAGGCATAGATGTCGTAGCGGCTGCCCTCGTGAATATACACGGCGCTGCTGTCCTGCTCTTGCAGATGTCGCGCCAGCTGATTGGCTGTCGAGAAGCTGGTCGCCAGCAGCGGCCCGGTCATCTCCATGACCACGCTGGGTAGCGCGCCCCATTGCACCAGCACCATGCCCGCCGGATCGGAGAGCAGCACGCACTGCGCGCCGACCTCTTTGGCCAGTATCTCAAGCAGCTTATTCAAAACGCTGAGCTGCTGCGGCAAAATCACCAGCGACCCCGAGCCGGCGAAGGGCTCAGCGGGCTCGTCGAGCGGATCGATCGGTGCGGGAGCCGGATGGGGCGCAGTGTTGATCGCGGGTTTGGGCGTTAGGGCATTGGTCGTAGGTCGGGGCGTCGCCGCACTTGGGGTAGGCTTCGGTGTGACGGCAGCACTGGGCGCAGGCTTGGAAGGCGTGGCGCTGGGCGCAGGTTTGGGCGTTGCAACGACACTCGGAGCGGCTTTCGGCTGTGGCTGCGGTGCTGGCGTTTCCGCGCGCGCCGGCTGTGGCTGCGGCTCCGGCGGGCGGCGCGTGTTGGTCGGCGCGGGCGGCTGTTGAAGCTCGCTGGTCGACGGCAGCACCGGCGGCGGCGCGATATTGAGCGCTTGATACACGGCACGCACCGCGTCCGCCGTCGATCCCGACAGCGCGACGAACTCAGCACCGACCGCGCGCACTTCGCCCTCGTTGACGGCGCTGGCCGGCCCGGCGATCAGAATGCGGGTATTGGGAGCGAAGTTCGGCAGAATCTCGGCGAGTTCCACACCGCTCATATCGTCAAGCTCAAGATCGGCAAGCAGAATGCGCGGCGGTGTTTGGCGTGCTTGCCAGAGCGCATGATTGGCCGAATCCATCACAACCACATCGTCGAGCCCATCCATCTGTCGGGCCACATAATGCAACACAGCATTTTTACCCGGCACAATCATAATCGGGTCAGTCATCATATATACACCTATGTATCTGCTAGCAGGGGAGTCTAGCTATTCGACGGCGCGACCGGCAGATACACATGGAAGGTGCTGCCCTGCCCCGGTGTACTTTCTACCTGCACTCGTCCGCCATGCGCCTCAACAAAACTTTTCGTGATCGCCAGCCCAATGCCCAGGCCGTTGCGCACCCGCGTGATCGAAGGCGCCGTCTGGTAGAAGCGCTCGAAGATTCGCGTCAGATCGCGCTGGTTAATGCCAATCCCTGTATCGCGCACATCAATGCGCACTTCCGGCTCTTCACCAGGCAGCAACATGCCGGCGATCACAACCGAGCCGTCCGGCGTATTAAACTTTAGCGCATTATCAACCAGATTCGCCAGCGCCAGCGTCATCTTCTCGCGATCGGCGGTGATCATCAGCGGCGTGGAAGGATGCTCTAGTTCGATCACAATCTGGAGACCGCCGGCAAGATCG
>JAFAYS010001122.1 GCA_019240175.1 Chloroflexota bacterium
TGTCCAGGCCATAGGCAGCAGGCGCGAGCTTGATGTTCACGCCGTCCCAGTTGCGAAGCTTGCCTTCGCTAAAGATGCGGTAGAACGTGCCCTCGATCTCGTGTGGCCTGCGTCGCACCATCAGCCGCGGATCTTGCTCCGAGATGCGCCACTCGCCCGCCGGATCGGGAATACGCATCTGCAAAATCTTGCCATCGCCGTCAACATCTTCGGGATACAGGCCGTCCTGCGGCTCCTCGAAGGGATACATGCGCTTGGAACTGCGGATCGGGTAGGGCGTCGTCAGGGCGTACTCAGCGCCGTCGGGGTTGAAGCGCGGCAGCACATACACGACCTGCTCGTCGACCAGATGGCGCACGGTGGCGTCGGACGCGTAATCATCCAGCAGGCGATGAATCACATGCAGCGCCGCCGTCGAGCCGGTGACCTCGGTTGCGTGGATGTTGCCGTCGACCCAGTAGGCCGGCTTTTCGGTATCCTTGCCGGTCGCCTGATTCGTGATGGTCATCAGCCACAGATCGCGGCCCTCGTAGCTCTTCCCGATCGAGGTAAGCTGCGCCAATTGCGGATACGCCTCGGTGTACTCGCGCAAAATAGCGACCAGATCGTCATATTGGTAGTACTGCGAAAAATCGACGCTCGGCATTGGGCCTCCTTATGCAGATATGCTTAAGCAGCGATAGTATAGCGCGACCTCGATCAATTGTGAATTCTGATATTAGCACTGGGTGCGTGGCAAGCGAGATGCGGTGTGTGATCTGCCGAAAGAGCCGGACCATGTTAGAATATGAGTATGGTCAAAGTAATCATGACCTGGGACATCCAGGAAGGCAAAGAAAAAGACTACATCGAGTTTGCGGTCAACGAGCTGAGCCCAACGCTGGGCGTGCTCGGGCTGCAGATCAACGATGTGTGGTACACCATGTACGGCAATGGTCCTGAAATGGTCGTCTCAGGCTTGATGGAGAGCCGCGCGGACGCGCTTGGGCTGCTGCAAAGCCGCGACTGGTCGCAGTTGCGACAGCAGCTTACGGACTACGTCGATCATATCAACGTAAAGATCGTACAGCCTAAAGGGCCATTTCAGATGTAGCAGCGCACGAAGAACCAGGAGTCGCAATGCCGACTCTTGGTTCTTGGCCCTCATCCCTGATACCACCCACAGCACCCGCGACAAACGCGAGAAGTGAACAGGCCCTCACCTCCTGCCCTACGGGCATCCTCCTCGCCTGCCACAGCGGGAGAGGAGGAGCTTAGAGACTTCTTTGTTCGTTTGTTCCCTTGTTCCTTTGTTCTTCCCTAGGTTCTGGGTTCTAGGTTCTCTACTGATCTTTCAGCGCCGCCACGCCCGGCAGCTCCTTGCCTTCCAGCAGCTCTAGCGACGCGCCGCCGCCGGTCGAGATGTGCGACATGCGATCGGCCAGATGCATCTGCTCCACTGCCGCCACGCTATCGCCGCCGCCGATGATCGTCGTCGCCGCCGAGTCGGCCATAGCCTGCGCGATCGCGCGCGTGCCCTCGGCAAACTTCGGCATCTCGAAGACGCCCATCGGCCCGTTCCAGATCACAGTCTTGGCATCTTTGATCACCGCGCTGTACTGCTCGACGCTCTCCGGTCCAATATCGAGAATGCGCCAGCCGTCGGGCACGGCATCCGCCGCCACAATTTGCGTATTGGCGTTGTTGTCGAACGCATCGGCCAGCACCACGTCGACGGGCAGCAGCAGCTTGACGTTGCGATCCGCCGCCTTCTGTAGCAGATCCTTGGCCACATCGACGCTTTCCTGCTCCACCAGCGAGTCGCCGACCTTGTGGCCCTGCGCCAGCAAAAACGTATTGGCCATGCCGCCGCCGATCAGCAGCGCATCGACCTTGCCCAGCAGATTCTCGATCACGCCGATCTTGTCGCTGATCTTCGCGCCGCCGATCACAGTCACGAAAGGCCGCTGCGGATCTTCGATCGCGCCACCGATATACTCCAGCTCTTTTTCGAGCAGCAAGCCGGCCACGGCGGGCAAGTGCTTGGCTACGCCCTCGGTCGAGGCGTGCGCCCGGTGAGCCGCGCCGAACGCATCGTTGACATACACATCGCCGAGCTTGGCCAACTCCTGCGCCATGCTATCGTCGTTCTTTTCTTCGCGGGCATCAAAGCGCGTATTTTCGAGCAGCAGCACATCGCCGGACTGCAAGCTCTGCGCGGCCTGCTCCGCCTCCGCGCCGGTGGTCTCGCCAACCTTTTTGACCTCGCGGCTCAGCAGATCGCCTAGCCGCCTGGCAACCGGATCGAGACGCAGCTTGTCGACTACTTTGTTCTTAGGACGGCCCAGGTGCGACATCAGCACCACGCTCGCGCCATGATCGAGGAGATATTGGATCGTCGGCACGGCTGCCGTGATACGTGTATCGTCGGTGATCTGCTGCTGATCGTCGAGCGGCACATTGAAATCGACTCGCACCAGCGCGCGCTTGCCCTGCCAGTCGATGTCGCGAATCGTTTGTTTCTTCACCAGATCCTCCTTAATTGCCCATCATTCTGCGCCATTATAGATCAACTGGTCTTGGGGATCGGTGCCTTAAACATCACAGCGAGTGAGATAATCTTCACTCGCTGTAGATCTTTATTGTTGCCTGGATTTCAGCCGCGAACTGCTGCGGCGCGCTCGGCGACGACGTCCGCCAGCAGCGGATCGTGGCCCAGATAATCGCCCATCAAGAACTCGACCTGCGGATACCGAGTCTGGGCCTCTTCCAGCAGCGTCGGCAGATCGTCGGTGACATGATTACCAGTGTGCAGAAAATAGGGCACCGCTAGCACACGCTCGGCTCCCTGCACCACACAGCGCTCGATCGCCTCGGGGATCGACGGCTCGTTGATCTCCATAAAGCCGACCTCGACAATCGGATACACGCCGCGCCCACGGATCACGTCGACAACCGCGAACATATCGTTGTTGGCGACCGGGCGCGGCGAGCCGTGGACCATCACCAGCAGCGCTTCCTTCATTGAACCACCTCCACAGCACGTGTTGCGGGGCAATCTTGGGTTCCATACAGCGGGCAGCGGGGATTCGCCCGGCAAAAGGCCGCCACCTGCGCCTTGGTGTCGCGCCACTCCGCGGGTGGCCGCGCCCGATCCGCGCAGGCCAGCAGCGCGTCGGCCAGCAGCGGATGAAAGCGAATCGCGTCGGCGACCTGCACCGTGACATGCGGAAACTCGGCCTGCGCCGTGGCGATCACGTCCGGCAGATCTTCTTTGACGAACTTGCCCGCGACCAAAAAATATGGCACGACGGTGATATGCGTAGCGCCCTGCTCGACACAGCGCCGAAACGTATCGATAAAGCGCGGCTCGCTGTAGTTGAGATAGCCGACCTCGGCGATCGACGCGACGCCGCGCTCGCGCAGCCGCACCGCGAGATCCGCCAGATTCTGGCCGGCTCCGCAGAGCACGCTGCCGTGACTGAAAAGAATAATCGCATCGCTCATGGAATTTATTATACCCACGAACCGAGGATCGAGAACGAACAAGAGAACAAAGAAACAAAGGAACAAAGGGGATCAAAAGTCTGTTTTGTCTGCACCAACTTCATTTTTCCGCTCTCAAAAACGTCATCAGCGTCGATTTAAAAACAACGAACAAGAGAACTCAAGCTTCGAGCC
>JAFAYS010001124.1 GCA_019240175.1 Chloroflexota bacterium
CGCGCTGATTCAGGCCGCGCAGGCGGTGCGGCTGCTGGGCGCAAGCGTGGTGCTGACCGGCATCCGGCCCGAGGTCGCGCAGACGCTGGTGGGTCTTGGCGCGAACCTGAGCGAGATCGTGACCTACGGCAGCTTGCAGAGCGGCATCGCCAGCACGCTACACTAAACGTAAGAAGAACAGGTACAGAACCAGGAACAAGAACAGCATCCTTGCCCCACGCCTAGGTTCTAGGTTCTGGGTTCTTTTGTTCGTCGTTCGTAGTAAAATTCCCAGGCGCTCCTACTCTGGTACACATGTTGCATTGAGATAACAATCTGCCTTAAACCGGTAGTTTTTGGATAACTGCATTGGATGGTCACTTTGTCGAATGCTGACGTCTCACCTCCCACGCCCGACTTCCGCCGCATCTTTGAGGCGATGCCTGGCGCATATATCGTGCTCTCACCGGACTACACGATTGTCGCCGTGAGCGATGCCTACGCGCGGGCAACCATGACCAACCGCGCGGATCTGCTTGGTCGTGCGCTCTTCGAAGTTTTTCCTGAAAATCCCGACGAGCCGGCTGCCGCCGGCATGCGCGACATCCGCGAGTCGCTTGACCGCGTGCGGCACAATCACCTGCCCGACACCATCCCACTGCAGCGCTACGATATCCAGCGTCCAGCGGCTGAGGGCGGCGGCTTCACAGCGCGCTACTGGAGCCTGATCAGTTCGCCGGTGTTTGGGCCGAACCACGAGCTGCTGTATATCATTCATCGGGTTGACGACGTGACCGAGTATGTGCGGCTGAAGCAGCAAGAAAACGGCACGCAGGAGGTCGCCACACGGCTACAAGCGCGTACAACCTTGATGGAGGCCGAGATCTACGGGCGTGCGCAGGAGGCGCAGGCGCGCCAGGCAGCAGAGGCGCAGCGAGCACGGCTATATCACCTGTTCACGCAGATCCCAGCGGCGATCTGCGTGCTGCGCGGCCCCCATTACGTTTTTGAGCTGGCCAATCAATCGTATCATCAGCTGGTGGGCGCAGACCGGCCACTTGAAGGCCATACGCTGCTGGAGGCGCTGCCGGAAGTCGCGCCCGAGATCCGGACGATCCTGCACCGCGTCTATACCACCGGCGAGCGCTTTGTCGGCGAGGAATATCCGGTTAATCTGGACTGGGACTACAATGGGCGTCCGTATGTCAAGTACCTGAACTTTGTCTACGCACCTCTGCGCGACACATCCGCCGCCGTGGACGGCATTCTAGCCTTTGCCTACGACGTAACGGATCAAGTGCTGGCCCGGCAGCGTCTCGCGCTGCTGGCCGAGGTCAGCGCGACGCTCACATCGCTGCTGGACTACGAGACAACCTTGCGCTCCGTCGCGCAGCTGGCCGTACCAGCGCTGGCCGATTTTTGCTTCTTTGACGTCGTGCGTGAGGGCGAGATCATCGAGCGCGTGGCCTGGGCGCACAACGATCCGGCGCAGCAGGCCTACTTCGATCAGGTCTGGCTGTACACACCGCCGGAAACCTCAGCGAACCATCCGGTCGCGCGCGTGATCTCAGGTGGCGTGACCGAGTTCGTGCCCGAAGTCGACGACGCCTGGCTGCAACAGATCGCAATCAGCGACGAGCATCTCCAGTTCATACGTGACCTCAACTTTCATGCGATTATGTTCGTGCCGGTGGTCGCCCGTGAGCGCAAGATCGGCGCGCTCACCTTGGCGCTGGTTAATCCGTACCGCCACTACACCGCCGCCGATCGCGAGCTGGCCGAGGAGCTAGCCCGTCGCGCGGCGCTGGCGATCGAAAATGCCCGGCTGTACGCGGCGGAGCAGCGCCAGCGTGCCGATGCCGAGCGCCGGCTGGCGGTGCTGGCCGCTGTGATCAATAGCATTCCCGACGCCGTGTACATCGGCAACGCCGGCGGCATCACCATGTGTAACCAGCCGGCGCTCTCGATGCTGGGCTTTGATTCGCTGGACGAGCTGAATCACGACGTGAGCTTCCTGGCGGAGCAGCTGCATAACCGCGACGCGTTTACCGGCCAGCGTTTATCGGTCGAGGAAGAAGCGTTCAGCACAGCGCTGCGTGGACAGCCCAAGGTCAACGAGGTGATTGTGCGCCATCGCCAGACGGGCGAAGATCGGATTGTACGCAGCGCGGCAGCTCCGATCCGCCACAATGGCCAGATTCTCGGCGCGGTGGCTGTCAACAGCGATATTACCGAGCGTCGCCAGGAAGAGATCGAGCGGCTGCACCTGTTGGAGCGTGAGCGCGCCGCCCGCGCCGAGGCCGAGGCTGCGGTACGTATGCGCGACGAGTTTTTGTCGGTGGCGGCGCACGAGCTGAAAACGCCGGTCACCAGTATGCGCGGCTATGCCCAGCTGTTGGGTCGACAGATCGGCCCTGGACGCACGCCAAGCCCTGAGCGCGTCCAGCGCTCCGTCGACGCGATCGTGCAGCAGTCGGACAAGCTCGCCCGTTTTATCGATCAGCTGCTGGATGTGTCGCGCATCGCCGCCGGACGCTTGTCGCTGAACCCGCAGCCGACCGACATGGGCCAGCTTGTGCGTGAGATCGTCGAATCGATGCAGGCCATGACGACGCAGCATGTGCTGGAGCTGGTCGTCACCGGCGATACACAGACGCACGTCGATGCGCTGCGCTTTGAGCAGGTCATGACCAATCTGATCACCAACGCCATCAAGTACAGCCCATACGGCGGGCCGGTCTGGATCGACGTCGAGCGCCGCAACCGGACGACGATCCGCATCAGCGTGACAGATCGCGGCATCGGCATTCCAGCCGAGCATCGCGGGCGGATCTTCGAGCGCTTCTACCAGGCACACGGCAGCGGCTACTTTGGCGGCATGGGCCTCGGCCTGTCGATCAGCAAGGCGATTGTCGAGGCGCACGGCGGACAGCTTGAGGCGGAGTTTCCCGATGAGGGCGGCACGCGGCTGGTGATCCTGCTACCGGTTGCGCCGGATATGCACTGATCGGCAGCCTTAGGATCGGGCCGCGCTGGGCCACGTCATGTCGTACGACGTGCTTGTCGGTTTAGATAACCTGTGCTACATTGCGCGCTATCGTTTCCCAAAGCCCTTACCAGAAAGGGAGCCGCCATGTCCACCCATGACAGCAACGTTAACGGGTTCGGATCGGTGAGTCGGCGAGATTTTCTTCAGGGCACGGCAGTCGTCGCTGGGGCGCTGCTCGTGACTGGAGTGGAGGCCCATGCTCTGATTCAAGAAAGCGCGCAGGCGGGCGTGCCCAACGTCCACGAAGACATTGTCGAGGTGGGAATCGCCGAGCTGCAACGGCGCATGACACGCGGCGAGCTGACCGCGCGGCAGCTGGTGCAAAAGTACATCGATCGCATTACAAAGCTGGATCAGTCCGGGCCAACTGTGAACTCGGTGCTTGAGATCAACCCCGACGCGCTGGCGATCGCCGATGCGCTGGACGCCGAGCGCCGGGCCAAGGGTCCGCGCGGGCCGCTGCACGGCATCCCGATTCTGCTCAAAGACAACATCGACACCGCCGACGCTATGCTGACCACGGCTGGATCGCTGGGGCTGGTCGGCACGCAGCCGGCGCAAGATGCTACCGTCGCCAGACGTCTGCGCGATGCCGGCGCGATCTTGCTGGGCAAGGCCAATCTGAGCGAGTGGGCCAACTTTCGCGGCAACCAATCGTCGAGCGGCTGGAGCGGACGCGGCGGCCAGTGCAACAATCCGTATGTGCTGGATCGCAATCCCTGCGGCTCAAGCTCAGGCTCGGCGGCGGCAGTCTCGGCCAGCTTCGCGGCGGCCTCGCTCGGCACCGAGACCGACGGCTCGATCGTCTGCCCGTCGTCGGCGTGCGGCGTGGTCGGGATCAAGCCCACGGTTGGCCTGACGAGTCGCGCCGGTGTGATACCGATCGCCGCCAGCCAGGATACCGTCGGGCCGCACGGGCGCACCGTGGCGGATGCGGCGGCGGTGCTGGGCGCGTTGGTCGGCGTCGATCCACGCGATGCCGACACGGCGGGCAGCGCCGGCAAGTTCTACACCGACTACACGCAGTTCCTCGATCCCAACGGCTTGAAAGGCGCGCGCATCGGCGTGGGCCGGGCCAGCTACTTCGGCTACAGCCCCGAGACCGACCGCGCGATCAACGCGGCGATCGGCATTCTGCAATACGCCGGCGCGACGATCATCGATCCGGTCGTGATCCCGTCGCTGGACGCCTACAACCAGTCGGGCGCGGAGTTTACCGTGCTGCTCTACGAGTTCAAGGCCCAGCTCAACGAGTATCTGGCCACGCGCGTGGCGAATCCGCGCTTTCCGGACGCGCCCAAGCCGCGCACGCTGGCCCAGCTGATCGCCTTCAACGAGGCCGTGCGCGATGTTGAGCTGCGCTACTTTGGACAAGAGGTTTTTCTGGCGGCGGAGGAAACGACCGGCCTGCAAGCTGAGGAGTATCTTGCAGCCAAGGCCGAGGCCCGGCGTCTAGGTCGCGAGGAAGGCATCGACGCGGTGATGGACGAGCACAAGCTTGACGCGATCGTCGCGCCGACCGGCAGCCCGGCCTGGACCACCGACCTGGTCAACGGCGATCTGTTCCTTGGCGCAAGCTCGGGACTGGCCGCAGTCGCCGGCTACCCGCTGATCAGCGTTCCGGCAGGCTGGGCCTTTGGGCTGCCGATCGGCATGACCTTTATGGGCCGCGCCTACAGCGAGCCGACGCTGATCAAGCTGGCGTACGCCTTTGAGCAGGTTTCCAAGTTCCGGCGTGCGCCGCGTTTCATTCCCACAATCGGCAAGCGCGGCTTCGGCTACCGTGGCAAAAAGCGCGCCACGACGATCACCCATGTTCACCGCTAGCGGGTAGGCCAAACGTTCAGGGCGTGATAAATCACGCCCCTACGGGTTCATGCGAATATCAGGGCAGCGTCTCAGAAGCATCGAGCTGAGGCAGCTGCCCTGCTGTGCTTGGTGACGCCTCGGCAGCCTTCGGCGTATCGCTGATCACGTCGGGCAGCCGCAGCTCGACCAGCCGAATCTGTGGCCTTAGCCAGCTGGCGATGACTACCAGCATTGTGCCCAGCCCCAGCAGGATCAGCAGCAGCCCAATGCCGCGGCCCTCGCCCACGCCGATCACCTGGCCCACGCTGTCCGCCAGCGCGCCCTCGGGCAGCAGCAGCGGCTCGAACACCTGATCCACCAGCGGCCCGGCCAGCAGATACGCCACCGGCGACGCCGACAGCGCGACCATCCGCCGCAGGGCAAAGACGCGGCCCTGAATCTCGGGCGCGATCTTGGTCTGCCAGATCGCCTGGCTACAGCTGCCGACGATCGGAAAACAGAATAAAAATAGGAAGGTCGCCACGGTGATCAGCGGAACGCTGGGCCGGAAGCCGCCCAGCAGCAGGATCGCGCCCTGCACAAAGATGCCGCCCAGCACGCCGTAGACTTTGCGGCGCGGACCGCCCCAAATACTGATCGCCAGGCTACCGAGCAGCGCGCCCACACCACCGATCGACAGAACAGTGCCCAGCGCGGTGCTTGAGGCAAACGTCAGCACCAGCGGCGGCACCAGCACCTGCACCAGGCCCAGCGTAAAGTTCGCGCTGGCAAACAGCAGCAGCATGCCCATCAGCCCCGGACGCTCACGAATATAGCGCCAGCCCTCCGTGATCTCCTGGCCGATCGCGCGACGGGCCTTGGTGTTCTCCGCCAGCTCGGGAAAGCGTACGATCAGAAGCGTGCCCAGCGCAAACAAAAACGAGACCACATCGATCAGCAGGATGCCGCGCATCTCGATCAACTCAAGCAGCACGCCCGCCAGCAGCGGCGCGCAGATCTGCGTGAGCGCGCCCGCCGCCTGGATCATGCCGTTGGCGCGCGCCAGCTGCTGCTTGGGCACCAGCAGCGCCGTTGAAGCGGCCCAGGCTGTCCATTGAAACGTGTTGGCGACCGAGGCCAGCATCAAGCAAACGTAGATCGCGCCGATCGTGAGCTGGCCGGAGAAAAACAGCAGCGCGATCGTCAGCGACATCAGCCCTGCGCCGGCGTCGCCCATAAACATCACCCAGCGCCGATTCCAGCGATCGACCAGCGCGCCGATGAACGGCGAAAGCACCACAGTCGGCAGAATCGTAAAGAGTGAGATTAGCGCATATTGTGTGACCGAGCCGGTTTCCTGGTAGACCCAGACGCCCAACGCAAAGCCAGTCAGGCCCGAGCCGAACATCGAGATCAATTGGCCAAAGAGAATAATGGCGAAAGTCCGCATCTGCGGGGAAATCAAGCGAGACATAGAACTCCTGGTTGCTGTGGCGGTGCGAGGCGTACAAAAAAGTGTAAATAATTTAACCAGTGAACCGACAGCCGACCATGCCGGTGATCTATTCAAAGAGGAGCGTGAGCGGGCGAATGCGCAACGTCGGCAGCCGCGAATCGACGGGCTCACTACGCGGGATCTGAGGATTCGTAACCCAAGAATCGGCGATGAGATCGACAAAATCGAGTATAGAATAGCGGTTTCGAATTGTCAAACCTACGCTTCCATGCGGTTGACAAAGCCTAAACACTCTATTATATTTAATAATTAGATAGTTGAGCGTCGCACAATCCGTCGATCACTGCCGAAATCAGCCCACGAATTCACTTTACACTAATCATCCGCAGCCAGCGTGGACCGCCTCGGAAAGGGCCAGCCGATCAACCAATCTCCAGCGCACGCTGCATGGAGGTCCAGCCAAGCAAGCTACTTGAGCACTGCGAGTCTTGAATGTAAAAGTTTTCCACTGCGGCTTTCCTCTAGAGATCTAAATGACCTTGGTAAACATTCACGAATTATTCGTTTCCTCTTGAAATATTTGACACTTGTTGCGAATACCAGCCCTCAGCCCGAGATCGCACGGCTGATGCGCCGTATAAAGCACTGCTGCACACAAGCACCAGCGTTGGTAAAGCTATGGCAGATTGCCGATGAAACGCCGAGCACATAACGATCACATGCCCTGATCCATCGCCTGGGCGGCTCATGCTGCTCACCCCCCTGCAAGGAGCCTTCACGTGTCCGAGTATTTGGACGAGAATGAGATCGCGATCGTTGGTATGGCCGGGAGCTTTCCCGGCGCGAATACGCTGGCAACATTCTGGGATAATCTGCGCGCCGGCGTCGAGTCGATCGAGCGGCTGAGCGATGACGATCTCCGGGCGCGTGGCGTTGCTCCGAGCGCGCTCCACGATCCGCGCTACGTCAAGGCCGCCGCGATGCTGGCCGACTTTGAAGAGTTCGACGCCAACTTCTTCGGCATGACCCGCCGCGAGGCCGAGATCACCGATCCGCAGCAGCGGCTGTTTTTAGAATATGCCTGGCAGGCGCTTGAGCACGCCGGCTACACGCCCGGCAGCTTCGCAGGCCAGATCGGCGTGTATGGCGGCGGCAGCACCAACACCTATCTGCTCTTCAATCTGATGTCGCGACCGGACCTGCTGCACGCCTTTGATCCGGTGCAGATCGACATCAACAACGCGGGCGATCACCTCACCACGCGCGTCTCGTATAAGCTCAACCTGCGCGGCCCCAGCCATCTGATCCAGAGCGCCTGCTCGACCTCGCTAGTCGCGGTGCATGTGGCCTGCCAGGCGCTGCTCAACTACGAGTGCGACATGGCGCTGGCCGGCGGCGTTTCGATCAACGCGCAGCAGCGGCTGGGCTACACTTATCTTGAAGGCGGCATTGTCTCACCGGATGGTCACTGCCGCGCCTTTGACGCCAGCGCCCAGGGCACGATCTTTGGCAGCGGCGTCGGCCTTGTCGTGCTCAAGCGGCTTGAGGACGCGCTGGCCGACGGCGACACGATCCACGCCGTGATTCGCGGCTCCGCGATCAACAACGACGGCGCGCAAAAAGTCGGCTATACCGCGCCCAGCGTTGAGGGACAGGCCGAAGTCATTAGCGAGGCGCTCAGCTTCGCCAATCTCGATCCGACCTCGTTACAGTACATCGAGGCGCACGGCACCGGCACCAACCTCGGCGATCCGATCGAGATCCAGGCGCTGACCAAAGCCTTTCGCGCCAAAACCGACGCGACCAACTTCTGCGCGATCGGCTCGGTCAAAAGCAACATCGGCCATCTGGGCGCGGCGGCTGGTGTCGCCAGCCTGATCAAAACCGTGCTCGCGCTTAAACAGCGCCAGCTCCCGCCCACGCTGCATATCACGCAGCCCAACCCGGCGATCGACTGGCGCGGCAGCCCGTTCTATGTCAACACGCGGCTTCAGCCCTGGCCCGCCAGCGACGAGCCGCGCCGCGCCGGGATCAGCTCGTTCGGCGTGGGCGGCACCAACGCGCATGTGATCGTCGAGGAAGCGCCGCAGCCCGAGCCAGCCAGCCCCTCGCGGCCCTGGCAAATTCTGGTAATCTCGGCCAAAACACCGACCGCGCTGGAGCGCGCCACCGAGAATTTATCGCAGTACTTCCGGCACGGCCCCACCGCCGAGCTCGCCGACATCGCCTACACGCTCCAGCTGGGCCGCACGAGCTTTCCGTTCCGGGGCATGCTCGTCTGCCGCGACCACGACGACGCGCTGGCGACGCTTGAGCGCCTCGATCCGCAGCGGGTTTTTCGCGCCTTCGAGGAGCGCAGCGATCGTCCGGTGATCTTTGTTTTTCCCGGCCAGGGCACGCAATATGTCAACATGGGCCGCGAACTGTATGGGCACGAGCCAGTCTTTCGCGAGGCTGTCGATCGCTGCGCCGAGATCTTGATCGAGCATCTGGACTTCGATCTGCGCGAGGTGTTGTATCCCGCCGCCGCCACCGACGAGGCCACCGCGCAGATCAAGCGCACCGGAATCACACAGCCGGCGCTGTTTATCGTCGAGTACGCGCTGGCGCAGCTCTGGCAATCGTGGGGCGTGCAGCCGACCGCGATGATCGGCCACTCGATCGGCGAGTACGTCGCGGCGACGCTGGCGGGCGTGTTCAGCCTGGAAGACGCGCTGCTGCTGGTGGCACGGCGCGGCGAGCTGATGCAAAGCGTGCCACCGGGATCGATGCTGGCCGTGCCGCTGCCCGCCGTCGAAGTCCAGCCGCTGCTGGGGCTTGAGCTATCACTGGCGGCGATCAACGGGCCGCAGCAGAGCGTGGTAGCCGGGCCGCACGCGGCGGTGCAGGCGCTCAAACAGCAGCTTGACGCGCGCGGCATCGACGCCAAAGTGCTGCATACCTCGCACGCCTTCCACTCGGCGATGATGGAGCCGATCCTTGAATCGTTCGCCGCGCAGGTCGAGCGTGTGGCCGCGCAGCCGCCGCTGATCCCGTTCGTCTCCAACGTCACCGGCGATTGGATCGCCGCCGAGGAAGCGACCAGCCCACACTATTGGGCCAACCAGCTGCGTGCGACGGTGCGCTTTGGCGATGGGCTGCACACGATCTTGCAACAGCCTGACACGATCCTGCTGGAAGTCGGGCCGGGCCACACGCTCAGCCGCCTGGCGCGCCAGCACGGCAGCTACACGCGCCAGCATACCGTGCTCTCGTCGCTGCCCGCCGCGCGCGAGCCGGAGTCCGACCAGGCGTTTGCGCTGACCACTTTGGGCAAGCTCTGGCTCAACGGCGCGACAATCGATTGGTCTGGCCTGTATGTCGAAGAGTCGCGCCGCCGCGTGCCGCTGCCGACCTATCCGTTTGAGCGCCAGCGCTACTGGATCGACCCGCAGCCGGGCCTGGCCCAAACGCCGCCGATCAGCGAAACACTGCCCGCTGTCGCACCGCAGCCAATCGAAGAGCAGCGACCAGCACCCACGTTCGCGGAGATCCGGCCTGGGGTGGCGACGGCCTTTGTGGCTCCGCGCAACGAGATCGAGCGGCGCGTAACCCGCATCTGGCAAGAAATGCTGGGAGCGGAGCAGATCGGCGTGTACGACAGCTTCTTTGAGCTGGGCGGCCACTCGCTGCTGGGATTGCAAGTGATCTCGCAGGTGCGCGACGCTTTCCAGATCGATCTGCCGCTCGAAGCCTTTTTCCAGGACCCGACGATCGCGAGTCTGGCCGAGGCGATCGCCGCGCAGCAGCCCGCGCCCGAAGAGCTGGACGAGATCGCGCGCATTCTAGCCGAGATCGAAGGGCTTGCGCCGGAAGAGCTGGCCGAGGAGCTCCTGAGTGGTCCGCTTGACGATCTCACCCCTGAATTGATCGCGCCACAGCCACAGCCAGATCACGGCCACATCACCACGATCGCGACGCCCGCGACAAGCACGATCGCTGTCCCGGCTCCCAGCGCGACGATCCTGCCGATCGCACCGCCGCGCACACCAATCGACGCGCCGCCGACCAGCACCAGACCAGCGCTGCCGCCCACCAATGGCGAACAGCCGATGCAGTTCAGCCTGTGCTATTTTTCCAGCGACGAGGCCGTGCTCACCGACGACAAGTACCGGCTGCTGCTGGAAGGCGCGAAGCTGGCCGATCAGTACGGCCTGACCGCGATCTGGACGCCCGAGCGCCATTTTCACCACTTCGGCGGTTTATATCCCAACCCGGCCACGCTCGGCGCGGCGCTGGCGATCGCGACCAAACGCGTGCAAATCCGCGCGGGCAGCGTGGTCTTGCCGCTGCACCATCCGATCCGCATCGCCGAAGAATGGTCGCTGGTCGATAATCTTTCCAAAGGCCGCGTGGGTGTGGCCTTTGCCTCGGGCTGGCACGCCGACGATTTCGTCTTCTTCCCCGAGCATTTCGCCGAGCGCAAGCAGATTTTGTTCGACGGCGTGCGCACGATCCAGCAGCTCTGGCGCGGCGAGCCCGTGCTGGTGCGCGGTGGCGGCGGCAACGAGATCCCGGTCAAACTCTTTCCGCGTCCGGTCCAATCCACGCTGCCGGTCTGGATCACGGCGGCAATAGCCCCGAAACCTTTGTGCGGGCCGGCGAGATCGGCGCGAACGTGCTGACTGCCGTGGTCGAGATGACCTTCGAGCAGCTTGAGGAGCGCATCGCGCTCTACCGCGCCACGCTGGCCGAGCACGGCTTCGATCCGCAGCAGGGCCACGTCACGGTGATGCTGCATACCTTCATCGGCGAGGACGACACGATCGTCAAGGAGATAGTGCGCGAGCCTTTCTCGCACTATCTGCGCACCCACGGCTCGCTGATCCGCAATCTGGCCAAGAGCCTCGACCTGAAGATTAACCTCGATAACATCTCCGCCGCCGATGAGCAGACGCTGGTCGCGTTTGCCTTCGAGCGCTACTTCAGCCAGTACTCACTCTTCGGCACGCCCGAAAAATGCATCCCGATCATCGATCGGCTGCAAGCCATCGGCGCGAACGAGATCGCCTGTCTGATCGATTTTGGCGTCGACGCCGATGCCGTGCTGGACAGCCTGCGCTACCTCAACGATCTGCGCGGCTACTACGCCATTCGGGCTAAAACAAGCGCGCTCGCCGCATCGAGCTAAGCCAAAGGTAATTTTATGAGTGATCTAGCGAAACGCATTGCGGCGCTCTCGCCTGAGCAGCGCGCGGTCTTCGAGCAGCGTCTGAAGCAGCAGGGATTGAGCGCGCCCACGGTGCAGGTAATCGGCAGGCGACCGGCGATGGAGGCGATTCCGCTCTCGTTTGGTCAGCAGCGGCTGTGGTTTTTGCACCAGCTCGATCCGGCGAGCCCGGCCTACAACGCGCCCTCGGCGGTGCGACTCAGCGGCCCGTTGAATATTGATGCGCTTCGGCGCAGCCTCAACGAGGTGGTGCGCCGTCACGAGGCGCTGCGCACCACCTTTATCACCGTCGACAATCAGCCGATGCAGATCGTCGCGGCGCAGCTGGATTTGCCGCTGCCGATCCTGGATCTGCGCGCCCTACCAACCGATCAGCGAGAATCTGAAGCACTCAAACTGTCGATGCAAGAGTTTCAGCGGCCTTTCGATCTGCGCACCGGCCCGCTGCTGCGCACACAGCTAGTACAGCTGGACGATCACGAGTATCAGCTGCTCTTCACGATGCATCACATCATCACCGACGGCTGGTCGACCGAGTTGCTGATCGCCGAGATGACCGCGCTGTACGCCGCGATGGCCGCTGGCCAGCCGCCCGAGGCCGCGC
>JAFAYS010001128.1 GCA_019240175.1 Chloroflexota bacterium
TTTTGCTGTCCCGGTGCGCAAGGAATGCAGGGATTCGTGGCTTGTGCGCCCATTGTCTGCGGCCCAGTCGAGCAGGGAACCGCTGCCTGCTCCTGACCACCGGCGGCGTAGCAGGAGCCGCAGTAACAGTAGCCGCAGTAGCAGTAGCCGCAGTAGCCGCATGGGATCGCCGCCTGAGCGCCGCCGGCCTGTCCGCTCATCGACTGTTGGGCTTCGCGCAGCTCCCTCAGCTGGTTTTCTAGCTCCGTGATCCGCATTTCGAGGTTGCCCGACGTGTCTTTGTCTTCCATTCGGCACCTCCCGAGGATGATGGTTGGGGAAAAGTATTGTCACTATACTCTAGTACTTTGGTCATGTCTAGTACTGGAATTGGTAAAAATCTTTATGCCTGCGCGACGGTGATCATTAATTGAGGCGTAGCGCTATGCGATCTATCTCCAAAGAATCAAAAAACTACACAATAACGACTATTGTGTAGTAATGTGAGCAGTTTTTGAAAGCTTTACAATATCAAATATGACACGCGCTCGGCTAGGTAGGCTGCAAGGGCTTGTGCAGCATGATCCAGGTTTCAAAGGTGCGAAAGCCGGCCGACTCGTACAGCTTGAGCGCTCCCGAGGCGTTTTCGGCGTCGACGCTGATCAGCGCGGTGGTCATGCCCGCCGCTTTGAGCTGCTGTAACCCGTTGAGCAGCAAGGCCCGGCCAAGACCGAGCTTTCGGAAGCGCGGATGTGTGCCCAGGCCCAGCACAAAGCCCTCGGCGCGTCGGGAGCGCTCGTTCTGCTCCTGCATAATCTCGCACTGACAGTAGGCCGCAAAGGTGCCATCCGGCGCAAGCGCTAGCTGGTACAGATCTGGCCGAAAGTGCGGCGCGGTCAGCTCATACTGCAAATCTTGGCCCGTGCTATCGTGGTGGTTCCAGTGCTCGCGAAAGGCCAGGTTGCCCAGCTCAATCCACTCTTCGTCGTCGGGACCGGGCTGAAACTGGCGCATGGTGAAGCCCGGCGGCAGCTGTGACTGCTCGATCGGTAGCTCAAGCGAGCGGCGCATCGTGAAGAAGTAGCGCGTCGGCGTAAAGCCCCACTGGTCAAGCAATTGGAGCCGATCACCTTGATCGTCGCGCGCGCCCGTGAGCAGTTGAGCCGGCTTCTGGCGCCGCTGGGCTACCTCACGCACTCGTCGCTCGACCCAGGCCATGATCTCGGACTCAAGCCCGTTGTTACGCACCGCTGGATCAATCCGCATCCAGAAGCGCCCATCGACGGTCTCGCCGTGCTCGGGGATCGCCAGCTGCCCCCAGCCGATCAGCCGTCCGGTCTGGTCGTGCCACAGCCGGAGATCGCGCTCGGGATCGACGCCAGGCGCTTCAATCTCGCCGCGCAGCTCCTCGATTGATGTCCGTCGATCCAGCTTGTCGACGTCCTCACATGCATCGATCAGCGCCACGATCGACGGCAGATCCGCTTCACCTCCATATGGACGTGGTTGAAATATTGGCATAGTGGCTCCTTTTGCCCTGCGTGCAAACAAAAGAACAAGAAAACAAAGGAACAAACGAACAAATGATCAGGATATTTTTTGTTCGTTTGTTCTTTGTTCTGCTTTTAGGTTCTAGGTTCTAAGTTCTAGGTTCTGGGTTCTAGGTTCTTTCATTTTATCCGATGAATATTCGGCGGATCGTTGAGATAGAGCGTGCCATCCGGTGCCTGCTCGATGTCGGTGCCGCAGCCGAAGCCTTCGGGCAGTTCGACCTGCCGAACTTCGGTCACACCCGTGCGATCGGCGGTGAGCGGAGCGCGGTAGAGCGCGCGCGTGCCGTAGGCGCAGATCAGCAGACTGTTCTGCCAGGCTGGGATCGCATCGCCAGTGTAGACGAGCACGCCGGTCACCGCCTCGGTATCGCTCCAGCGCAGCACAGGTGCGATCGCGCCCTCGGCGACGCTGCCGCACTGGTAGTCTGGACCCCAGCCGTAATTTTGCTCACGGCGAATCAGATGCAGCTCGTCGTCGCAGGAGGGCCCGTTGTCGGTCGCCCACAAATTGCCGCTCTGCGGATCGAAGGTGAAATCGAAGGGATTGCGCAGGCCATAGGCCCAGCCTGGCGCGGGTGCGAACGGGTTATCATCCGGCACGGAGCCGTCGCGGTTGAGCCGCAGGAGTTTACCGTAGGCCGACTGCGTGTCTTGCGCAAAGGCGGGCCGCGCGTTCTCGCCGATGCTGATATACAGCTTGTCGTCGGGGCCAAAGTGCAGATTGCCGCCGTTGTGATTGCCCGCGCCTGTCAGCACCGGCGCTTCAAAGATCACCGTCGGCTCAGTGCCCTTGCCGTCGCGCTCAGTGTAGCGCAGCGTCGTGTTGACCACCGGCTCGCCCGGCTGCGAGTAGTACACGTAGACATAATGATTGTCTTCGAACTGCGGATCGACGGTGATGCCGAGCAGGCCGCGCTCGAAGGTGCTATCGACTTGGAGCGTCGCGAAGGGCTCGGGCTGCTGCTCGCCGCTTGCGTCGAAAAGATGGATCGCCGCCTCGATCGGGCCGCCGTAGCCGCCTTTCTCGGTCACCAGCCAGCGACCA
>JAFAYS010001157.1 GCA_019240175.1 Chloroflexota bacterium
CTTCGCGACCCACGCGCCGATCGAGCCACAGGTTGGCGTCGCCGACGTGCAGGCCGATCGCGCCACAGTTTGGACCTCGACTCAAGCGCCGTTCTCGGTGCGCAGCCAGATCGCCGAGGTGACCGGGTTGAAAGACGAGCAGATCACGGTGGTGCCGCTGCTGATCGGCGGCGGCTTTGGGCGCAAAAGTGTCTCCGACGCGGCCTACGAGGCGGCGCAGCTGAGCAAGGCGGCGGGACGTCCAGTGCGTGTGGCCTGGAGCCGCAGCGAGGAGTTTAGCCACGGCTTTATGCGACCGCCGACACTCACGAGCTTTAGCGCGGCGCTCGACGATTCGGGGCAGATCGCGGCCTGGCAGCAAGATCTGACCTCCGGCTTTGTGATCTTCACCTTCTTTCCGGCGTTTTTGCGGCTGGTCTTCGGCAGCGATTTTGGCGCGACGCGCGGCGCGGTCGGGCCGTATGTGCTGTCCAATCAGCGCGTCACGGCCACAATGAAAGATCTGCCGGTCAAGACCGCCTCCTGGCGCGGCCTCGGCGTCGGGCCAAACGCGTTTGCGGTCGAGCAGTTCATGGACGAGCTGGCGCTGGCGGCGGGCGAAGATCCGCTGGCCTTCCGGCTGCGCTATCTGCCGTCCGACGGCGCGCAAGGACCGGCGACACGCATGCGACGCGTGCTCGAAACGGCGGCGCAGGCGGCCAACTGGGGATCGCCGCTGCCACCCGACACCGGACGCGGCATCGCCTGTGGCATGGACGCCGGAACCTACGTGGCGGAGGTCGCCGAGGTGCACGTGGATCGTGAAAGGGGTGCGGTGCAGGTGCTGCGCGTCCACGCCGCGATCGACTGTGGGCTGGTGATCAATCCGGACACGGTGACCGCGCAGGCCGAGGGCGGCATCATGATGGGCCTGAGCGCGGCGCTCAAAGAAGAGATCACGCTCAAAGACGGCAAGTGGAGCGCGGGAAGCTTCGCCGAGTATCCGTTCTTCACCATGGCCGACGCGCCGGAGATCGAGGTGACGCTGATCGAGAATCGCGAGACCGCGCCCAGTGGCATGGGCGAGCCACCCTTGATGCCAGCGGCGGCGGCGGTCGGCAACGCGATCGCGGCGGCGGTTGGCGCGCGCGTACGCACCATGCCGATGACGCCCGAGCGTATACTGGCCGCGCTGCGCGAGCAGCAGGGCTAACACATCACAGGCTGATCAGCTTGTGCCGCACAGCGATGCTGACAGCCTCGGTTCGATTGGTTGCGCCGAGCTTGCCAAGGATATTCTGCACATGCACCTTGGTAGTGCGCGGCGCGATACCCAGCGTCACGGCGATCTCGTTGTTGCTGCGGCCCTGGCCCATCAGCGTCAACACCTCCAGCTCACGCGGCGTCAGCGACTCGGGCGTACCCGCGCTGACGCCGACCACCAGGCGCGCGGCGACGGCGGGAGCCAGCAGCGTCTGGCCCTGGTGGATCGCCTGGATCGCGCCCAGCAGCTCGTCGGCGGAGGCGTCTTTGAGCAGATAGCCCTGCGCTCCGGCGCGCAGCGCCTTGAAGATAAACTCGTCGGTCGCATAGGTCGTCAGCACCAGAATGCGCGCGTCGGGAAAGCTGACGCGAATCTGGCGCGTAGCCTCAGCACCGTCGAGCACGGGCATTTGGAGATCCATCAGCACCACGTCGGGTCGCAGCTCGGCAAACAGTTCGATCGCTTGCTGGCCATTGGTCGCCTCGCCCACCAGCGCGATCTCCGGCTCGTCTTCCAGCAGCGCAACCAGCCCTTCGCGCACGATGCGCTGATCTTCGGCGATAAGAATGCGGATTGTCATAGGCTCACTCTCGCAATATCGTCTCGTGGCGCGGGCGCGTGAGCGGGCAGCGTCACGGCGATGCGCGTGCCGGCACCGGGCGCGCTTTCGATCATCAGCGTACCGCCGAGCAGCCGGGCGCGCTCACGCAGGCCGATCAGTCCAAAGCCATTCGAGGCCACGCCGTTCGTGGGCGGCGCGTCGGGCGCAAAGCCGCTGCCGTTATCCTGCACCCACAGGCGCTGTGATTCTGGGCTCGTCTCCACGCCAATCACAACCTCGGATGCCTGCGCGTGCTTCTCGACATTTTGCAGCGCCTCCTGCACAATCCGCAAGATCTGCGTGGCGGCGGCATGATCCAGGTTCAGCGGCGGTCCGTTGTGCGCGTAGCGCGCCGCGATTCCAGTGCGCGCCTCAAAGCGACGCGCCAGATCGTCGAGCGCGGCGTCTAGCGTTGCGCCGTCGACCAGCGGCTCGGCCAGCGTCCACACGCTGCGGCGCACATCGACCAGCGTTTCGCGGGAAAGATCGTAGGCGCGCGTCAGGCGGGCACGGGTGCGGCTTTGATCACGATCGAAGCTGCGCTGGGCCGCCTCAAGCTGCATTGTGACCGCCGTCAAGCCCTGAGCGATCGTATCGTGTAGCTCGCGGGCCAGCCGGTTGCGCTCAGCCAGCGTCGCCGAAAGCCGTGATTGCTCGTAAAGCCGCGCGTTTTCGATCGCGACGGCTGCGGCGTCGGCAAAAGGCTGAAGACGCAGCGCATCGGCGGCAGATCGGTGCTCGACATGATCGCTCAGCTCTAGCAGACCGATCTGCTGGCCTTTGAAGACCAAGGGCAGCGCCAGCGTGGTATCGTCCGTCGCCGAGCTAGATTGCGCCAGATTCAGCGGTCTTGCAGCTGACAAATCCACCCCAGATCCACGCGGCACTACCGCCGCCAGTTGCAGCGATTGATCGTCGTCGACATTGCGCAGCCAGATGCGCGCCTGCCCGGCCTGCGCCAGCGATCGACCGGCGGCGGCGACCTGCTCCAAAACCGCCACCAGATCCAGGTCGCGCGTCAGCGTCGCCGTCACCTCGACCAGCCGCGCCAGATAATCGCGCTCCTGCGCCAGCGCCGCCGCTAGCGCGTCGGTGCGCCGCCGCGCCGCGCTCTGCTCAAGTGCTAGCCGGGTGAAAGCGTAGATCAGCACCATCGACATGCCATAGCCGAGCAGCGGCAGCGTGAGCGCCTCGGGCGCGCGCACGCCGCCTAGCCACAGGCCAAGGATCATCAGCCCGAGATAGAGCAGGCACACGCCGAGCGTACGCAGCGGCGGATACTCAAGCGCGGCATACACAACCGGCACGGTAAAAACGATCGGCTGGGTGAACGGATCGGCGCTGAGTGCCTGCAATAGGAGGCAGATCACGCCCATCAGCAGCAGATAGGCCCAGGTGCGCTCGCAAAGCCAATGGATGCCGGGCAGCTTCAGCCGCGGCATCTGGCTC
>JAFAYS010001221.1 GCA_019240175.1 Chloroflexota bacterium
CTGATACATTTCCTCAAGCTGCTGCACCTTGGCCGTCGCGCCCCAAACCACGAAGGCATGACGCGCATCCGTCAGATACACGCGCGCCAGCTTGTCCTGTGAACGGCTCAAGAAGAACTTGGCCGCCAGCTCGTTAGCAATACCCTCATGGTGCGGGAAGCCCTGCTCACGGCTGGTGTTGATCGCACGATCGTACATCTCCATCGCCGTCAGGTGATCGCCTTCGATGCGCTCCATCTCGGCGCGTACCAGCAGGTATTTACAAAGATGATTCTCGGGGCAGTTGTCCGACCAGGTTTTGAGCTGCGAGAGGTGCTCGCTGAGCCGGTCTTTATAGGCTACCTGCTCCTCGGCAGATGCGTTCTGGTACAGGCTGGTCAACGTGAGTGCCGACCAGAAGACGAGATCGGGCACCAGGTAGCTGCCCTGGTTGGCGAAGATCGTTTCTTCGGCGCGTGGAATAATCTCGTATGCGCGCTGGTAGTCGCCATAAAGATTGAAGAGCTGTAGCTTGTAGAGATAGTACAGGTTGCTGATCAGCAGCAGGCCCTGCGAGTTCATGTCGCCTACAAATTCTTCTTCGTTGAAGGTCTCGTAGTCGAGGCGATCTCTGGCTTCGGTCTCGCCGCGCAGTGCTCGGATCATATTGTGGGTCAGCGTCGCCGTCGACAACAGGCCATAATTCTTCGACTGGCGCGCAAACGCGATGTAGTGCTCGATCTCGCCGAACAGGTCGTTCAGCTCCGTGCCGGCCAGCAGTCGATACTTGAGCCGCGCCCAGCAGGCCAGGCCGGCGTACACAAAATCGCCGACTTCCAGGCTTTGTAGATAGGCTTGCTTTTCATACTCGACTGTGAAACGAATGTGCTCGCGCCAGTGGCTGACCAGATACGCCGCCAGGTGATACACACGGCCCTGAAGCTCGGCCACCTGGAACTTCTCGTTGAGCGCGAGCGCGAGTTTGCCGTAGGCATAGGCTGTATCGTAGTCGCCCGATGTCGCGCAGATCAGGCCATACATCGCATAGCACAGCGCTGACTCCGGCGCATGGCCTTCCGTGAAGGCGATCGAGATTGCCCGCACCATCATGAACGACAACAGCGTCGGATTCGAGTTGTACGCCGGCGCGATCATCGCGATCAGGTACTTCATTTCGGCCTGGCGCTCGGGATCGGTCAGCACCGGGCTATCGATGAGCGATGGGATCGAGCGACCGGCCAGCTGCTTGGGCAGCTCCGCCATCATCACTGCGACCGCTTCCTGAAGCGACTCGTCCTCGACAATCTCAACCCCGAAGACTTCGCGCATGGCCTCTAGGCCGATCTCTTTAGCCTTGGCAAAGTTCGCGAGGTTGGTGTAGAGCACCATGTGCGTCAAATACGCATCGAGCTTTTCCAGGTTCGTCTTGGCGCGATCAAGGATGATCTCGAAGCATTCTTCCGCAGCCTCGAAATGGCCGGTCAGGTATTCACACTCCGAGAGCTGTTTGTAGAAGTCCAGCGCCAGATCGTAGTGGGTGTCCCACACATTCTCAGGCAACAGCTGCAAGCCGAGCTTCAGGTACTCGCGCGCGGCGGCGTAGGCGGTGGAGGTTTTCGCTTTGCGCGCCGCCATCAAGTTGATCTCGGCCAGCTTGATGCGGCCTTCCTCAGTGGTGATGAACTCGATGCCAAAGTTCTGGTGATTGACAATGTCGAAGACGCGCTCTTCGATGCGCTCTTTCGGCAGCGTTTCCAGCAGCAGGTGGCCGACCGTGAAATGGATCTGCTTTTTCTCGGCCTCGTCCACCAGCGAGTAGGCTGCCTGCCAGACGCGATCGTGCAGGAAGCGATAGGCGACATTGATGTAGCCGCTGGTGCTGGTAGTGCTATGCGTGCTGTGGGCCTCGGCATTTTCCGGCTTGGCAAAGCTGTAATCGATATCGATCGGAATAATCAAGCCTTCGCGCAAAGCCGGCCAAAGCTTGGCGGCAACGATCGCCGAGGACTCGCCGGTCACCACCGACAACAGCTCCATCTCGAATTGCCGTCCGATACAGGCCGCCTGCGTCAAGATCCGCTGTGTTTCGGGCTCATATTTCTGGATCTTCTCGGCCATAAACGTCAGCACGTTATCGGTCATGCCGCGCTCATTGATCTGATCCAGGTCCCAGGTCCAATGTCCGCTGGCGGAGTCGAAGACGATCAAGCCGTCGCCGTGCAGCGATTTGAAGAACTGGTTGACGAAGAAGGGGTTGCCTGCGGTTTTCTCGAAGATCAGATCGGCGAGCGCCTGGGTCTGCTCCGGCGTGCTGTGCAGCGTATCGCTGATCAGCGTGTTGACATCGTCGATATCGAGCGCGCGCACCGCGATCATCTTGACCGCCACTGGGCTTTTGCGCAGATCGTCGATCGTCATCATCAACGGATGACTTGAGCTGATTTCGTTATCGCGGTACGCGCCGATAATCAGCAAGTTCTGCGTTTGGCCTTCGGCGACCAGCATTTGCAGCAGCTTGAGCGATGCCAGGTCGGCCCATTGCAAATCGTCCAGAAAGAGCACCAGCGGATGCTCGTCGTTGGCGAAGACCCGGATGAAGTGCTGCATCACCAGGTTGAAGCGGTTTTCGGCTTCGGCCAGACCGAGCTGTGGCACCGCTGGCTGCGGCCCGATAATCAGTTCAATATCAGGGATGACGTCGACAATAATCTGGCCGTTGCTGCCCAGCGCGGCGACCAACTGGGTGTTCCAGTCGGCGATTCGCTCGGCGCTCTCGCTCAGAATATGCCGGATCAGCTCCTGGAAGGCCTGGATAAAGCCGCTGTACGGCACGTTGCGCTTATGGAGATCGAACTTGCCGGTCAGCAAGTAGCCACGCTGCTGGACAACCGGCTTCTGAATCTCGTGAACCAGCACCGACTTGCCGGCACCTGACGATCCCGAGATCAAGACGATTTCGGTCACGCCTGTGGAGACCATCTCGAAGGATGTCAGCAGCGTTTGGATCTCGGCTTCACGGCCATACAGCTTCTGGGGGATCTGGAAGATCGCCGAGGTATCGTGCATGCCCAGCGGAAACGGATCGATGCGTCCGGTCGAGCTCCACTGGTCGAGCGCGTGCTGAAGATCGGCTTTCAAACCGTAGCCGTTCTGGTAGCGATCTTCTACCGTCTTGGCTAAGAGCTTCATTACAATGTCGGAGATCGCTCTGGGGATGCTGGGCTTGACCTCGTGGGGCGGAACCGGCATACGCGCGATGTGCGCGTGGACTAGCTCCATCGGATCGCTGGCCTGGAAGGGCAGCTCGCCGGTCAGGATCTCATAAAAGGTCACGCCGAGCGAGTAGTAGTCACTGCGGTAATCGATCGCGCGATTCATGCGCCCGGTTTGCTCAGGCGACATGTAAGGCAGGCTGCCCTCAAGATTGCGCTGTGTTGTGGGCTGCTGGCTTTCCTGGGTCAGCAGCGAAGAGATCGCAAAGTCGGTGAGCTTAATCTGATCGGTCTTGGGATTGATGATGATATTTTGGGGCTTAATATCTTTATGAATGATGCCTTTTTGGTGGATCGCGCCCAAAATATCGGCGAGCTGAATCGCAATATTAAGAAACGTCGTGATGTCAAAGGAGTTGGCGCCGGGCGTGTGCTTGAGCGACGAGCCGCCGAAGTCCTCCATGATCAGCGCCAAGGTGTTGTTGCAATGCTCCAGCGCATACACCTGCACCACACCAGGCAGCTTGATATCTTTGACGATATCGTACTGGCGGCGGAACTTCACCAGCTCGGCAGGAGACGGGTAGTCATTATTCAGCAATTTTAAAACAACCGGCTTCCCGTCCGAGTTACGCGTCGCGCGATACACCAGACTGGCCACGCCGACATGGACCTGCTCAAAGATGGTATATCCAGAAACGGTAGGCGTGGTGTATCCAGAAGCGATGGACATGGTGAGGCTCCTTTATCTCCGGCCACGATCTGTGCGGTGGTGATGCGTCCAAGCGATGGTTAATCGCAAAGCTTTGGTTAGGCTACAACAACAGAGCACGCAGGCATCTTTGCGGGTTGACGGGCGCGCCTAGTGCGGCTCCCAGACAGCCTCGCCCTGCAAAATACGGTTGATCTGCTGGATAAACCGTGATCGCTCGATCGGCTTGCCGATAAAGCCATCGAAGCCTTCGCGGTGGGCGCGCTCGACGGTCTCCGGCATACAGTTGGCAGTGATCGCCACCACCATGGGCTCGGTCTCGAAGCGCATTTCCTCAAAGAAGGTGCGCAGCTTACGATGCACCGTAAAGCCATCTTCGTGGGGGATCGAAATGTCGAGCAGGATCAGGTCTGGACGGCGCAGAGCATTGTCGTTGAGGAGCTTGAAGAGCTGGCGGCCCGAGGCGCGCGCATTGCAATATTTGACGCCTACGTCGCCGCGCAGAATATCACAAAAAATAAAAAGGTTATCAGGGTTATCCTCGACAAGCAATACAACTGCTTCTCTGGGGTCCACAACGCTGGTCGTCATGATGGTGGCTCCTTTTGTCGCATGATGAAGAGCTAACACGTTTCTACATACGATCGCTGCAACAACGATCTTGCTAAACCAGCACAGAGTTGATCAACCCCGGCTTAGAAATAGACAAGCACAGCGGCAGGTTAAGACCGTCGTGTATCAGGATGTAGTTCAAGGTTTTGACGTTCCAACACCAACACAATCGCTGCCGAGAAGATGTGTGGGGGGATGGCTAGCGACAAGCTGCGGAATAGCCTACAGATTAACAAATCGCCCGGTTGAGCTAAACGCCTGATGGTCCTGTCTTCGCTCGCCAGAAGTACAGTAGGCGGTTACCCTTGGTGGTACATTTGTTGCTCAGGCTGCATGTCAAGGTATAACATACCAGTCCTGGTGCTGAATATAGTACTATTTGCATACATGCGCTACCCGTTCTGGCCAAAGTGGACAAGAACCGATCTTAAATATAGAATATACACGCGCAACATCAGGTTTTGCTCGTACTGCTCCATAGTAGTATTCATGTATCATCGTTCTTGCCATCAAGCCTGATTGTGGGCATAACTCACAATATTCTTGTTTGTTGCTCGTCAGCGCTGCCAAAATAGAGCTCGACACACGTCAAAGACGCCAGATCTTGTACCATCATGCGGTATGGCGTGTCAGAAATGAGCATATTTTGGTAGGAATCGCCTCTTCCAAAGATCTTCTCGTAACTGTATAGTGTTTTTAAGCGTTGGTCTGCATAGAAGCCGATCAAGGCTTAATTCGGCGGGTCGTTGGCGACGATCTGTAGGGGTAATGCCAAAACCGTGCGTGGCAATACTCGCTGAGAACCTTAAAAAGCTTATACAGTTTGCCTTGAATCTGGTAAGGTTCGCGATAAGGCGAGAGTGGTACTCTGTCAATAAGGTAGCTGAGTACTAAGTAATCACCTTAATTACAAAGCAGCCACGAACAAATGACGTATCGGACAAGAATTTAGTACAAGGCGAAGCTAGCCTTCACACTTTCAATAGATGAACAATGGAAACCAGTATCACACTCTCGATGAACAAACGTCCTAGCACACAGAACCTGTTTGGTGTGCGGCCTGCTCCCGAAGTTTTTCTGAGCCATGTTTCTGCCGAGGTGCCGACGGCATCCGCTCCACGCTCAATAGAGGTTTGCTCTATATGCATGGTCAAAGGAGGCTCGAAGTTAACAAGCTGGTGGACAACGCATTCGCAGACTCGACACTCGTATGGTATGGGATACGACATGTCAGCTCACCGCGTTTTTGTGAGCGGGCATGTCACCGAGGGCCCCACGGGTTGCAATCGTAACAATGGGGTATCGGTTGCTCCAGACTTGAACGACACGTTCTACCCAGAGCCTCATGCGGTGAGTTTGAAACGATACAACGTCGAGCGATACTTGGGATTGGTAGTGACTAGTACCACTACCACAGTGTGAAGCGGCTGCCTAGGCTGGTTTGCTTGTCCAAGCGATCGTGAAACCATGTTGTAGCTCGATCGAATTTACCACGAGGTAAGGCTTGACCAAACGTTTTTCTCACACGTCTTACACCTGGATCATTGCTTAGTCAACATTACTTTACAAAGTCGTCAACAGGAGCATAGCTGTGTATATGCATGTCGAGAAGCGCCAGGACGCGCTTCTTTCACCCCCTACTGCCCAGATGCAGAATCCCATGCTTGACGCATGGCCATTGGTTCCAACGTCGTTCAGCCGTCACATTTGTGTTCATCATGCGTTCGAAGCGCAGGTAGTTCGCACGCCGGGCGCGGTTGCCGTTCTGGACACCGCGACAACACTGACCTATGGTGCCCTGGATGCCGAGGTTAATCGGCTTGCGCATGTTCTGCAAGCCTATGGTGTTCGACCCGATGACCGTGTTGCAATCTGCCTGGATCGATCGGTCGGTTTTGTCGTCGCCGCACTTGCGACGCTTAAAGCCGGTGGCGCATATGTTCCGCTGGATGCCACGCAGCCGATGAGCCGTCTACACTTCATCCTCCGCGATTGCCAGCCAACGGTCCTGATTACGCAGCAGTCTCTTGTCGAACAGGTCGCTATCGACGGTCTGTCGTCGATCTGCCTCGATCGCGATGCTGCTACAATTGCCGCCGCGCCGGCGACCCCGCTGGTCAGCCAGGTCACACCGGAACATCTGGCGTATGTGATGTACACCTCGGGCTCGACCGGCCAGCCCAAAGGCGTCATGGTGCCGCACCGCGCGATCCATCGCCTGGTCTGCAATACCAACTTCATCCAGATCATGACCGATGACACGATTGCGCATGCCTCGAATTGTGCGTTCGATGCCTCGACCTTCGAGCTGTGGGGCGCACTGCTGAACGGCGCGCGGCTCGCAATCATCGACAAAGACGTCATGCTTTCGCCGGATGAGTTTGTCGCTCAGCTCAAGGCCTACAATGTAACGACGCTGTGGTTGACGACGGCGCTGTTCAATCAGCTGAGCCGGATTATGCCGGGGGCATTCAAGCATCTCCGCCACCTGTTGACGGGCGGCGAAGCCCTCGATCCGCGCCGCATCCGCGATGTCCTCCTGAACCAGCCTCCTCGGCGTCTGTTGAACGGCTACGGCCCCACTGAGACGACAACCTTTGCGGCCTGG
>JAFAYS010000181.1 GCA_019240175.1 Chloroflexota bacterium
GCGCGTGTCAGCAGCCCGATCGGGATTGCCCAGGCCAGCGTGCCAAGCGTTAGCACCGTGCGGCGGTCGAGGCGATCGCTGAGATAGCCCCAGCCAACGGCGGTCAGCGCCATTACCAGTAGCTGCGCTCCGATCGCCAGGCCGAGCGCTGCCTCGCTCACAGCGAGATCGTCGCCAATCAAGGGTAGCGCGCTGGGAATCATGGTCAGGATCGTATTATCGATGCTGGCAAGCAGCACAAACACGGCGACGCTGAAGCTGCGCTGCTGTGATAGTGTTTCCATTCCCAGCTTGATCACGTGCTGTGTGCCGTGCTGATATGCTCTTGCTGCCGGTGCCGCCGCGCTGCCGGGATGCTGGACAGGTTGTGGTTGGTGAAACATGATCTCCTCTTTCATGCGCTGTGTCATCGCGTATGGGAGGAGTATCAAGCTGAGATGTGTGTGGCGTATGCTGAAAATGTGTGAAAAGTGTAAAGTGAGTATGCGCAATCTGCGGAAGGCTGTGCTAAAATCCCGTGGCTCGCCCGCGTGATGGTGAGCGACGAACTCTATGCATTGTTTATCAAGCGTGAGGATCTGTTTATGCAAACCAGCGCGAGTCTCGCCGGATCGGTGGTGTCGCTGTGGCGCTATCCCGTTAAGTCGATGCAGGGCGAGCAGATTGACACAACTGCGATCACCGAGCGCGGCATTCTGGGCGATCGCGCCTATGCGATTCTGGATCGCGAGACCGGCCATGTCGCCAGCGCTAAACATCCGCGCAAGTGGAGCAAACTGATCGCCTGCCGGGCTGCGTTTGTGGAGCCGCCGCAGCTAGGCGCGCCGCTGCCCGCGATCGCGATCACGCTGCCGGATGGCCAGGTCGTCAGCAGCGCGCAGCCCGATATCGATCGGATTCTTTCGCGGCTGTTTGAGCGTGAGGTATCGCTGGTGACGACGCTAGCGGCCAGCCCGACGCGCGAGGCGGATCGCACGCCGATCGACGGCACGCCCGAGCAGGAGCTTATTCGCGCCGAGCCGATGGCGATCGCCTCGCCGAGCGGCACGTTTTTCGACTACGCGCCGGTGCATCTCTTGACGACCGCCACGATTGCGCGGTTGCAGGCGCTGTTTCCCGCTGGACGCTTCGACGTGCGCCGCTTCCGACCAAACATTGTTGTCGCGCCTGCCGCCCAGGTCGAAGGTTTTGTCGAGAACGATTGGCTCGGTCGCGCGATCGTGATTGGCGCTGAGGCCGCGCCACGTCTCGATCTGATCGATCCTTCACCGCGCTGCGTGGTGACGACGCTGGCCCAGGAAGATCTGCCGCGTGACCCCGGTATTCTGCGCACGATCGCCCAGCATAATGCCGCTGCCAGTGTCACGGCGGCTCCCGGTGTGGTTTTTCCCGCAGTGGCCGGCGTGTATGCGGCAGTGCGCCGCGATGGTACCATCCGCCAGCACGATCCGATCTTTCTGAGTGAGCAGGGAGCGTGATCTCGATCGCGCTCCTGCTTTTCCTCGCCCTAGACCTGAGCTCTTCACTTGACGACTTACGGGCGTGAGCAGCTTCACTCAACGCCTAGCTACCTGCTCCTCCGCGACACTGCCTATACCAGCCATATAGGACTCCCGCAACTTTGGTGCGACGGCAATCCTGGACCGCCGACCTATTGAGTCATGAGTATTTTTACCCATAATTAACACATCGATGCCATAGGTTAAATTAAACGAACAATCGATCCGAATCAATCGGCTTGCTCAACCCCCCAAACGGTGCACCGTCATTCAACCCGCCTTACTAAAGGCTTCATCCTTCCAGGGGGTGCCGTATGGAACCAGTTCGCATGCCTGTTCTTTCCAGCCCGTTTGTCCCGGCGCTCAATCCGCACGCCGCCGATGTCGAGCGCGAGACGATCGTTTGGGCAAGCACGTTTGATCTTATCCGTCCGGCGGATGTACGGCGCTTCTATAAGCTACAGTACGGTATCCTGATGGGGCGCGCATATCCGGAAGCGCGCCGCGAGGCGCTGCAGGCGATCGCGGATTGGAATACCTGGCTGTTTCTGCTGGACGATCAGTGTGATGAGGCCGGCATCGGCAAGCAGCCCGCGGCGCTGGCACGGCTGCACCAGGATTTTTTGGAGATCCTGCATGGTCGCGCGCCCGGCACGCACGCTCTTCCGGCGGCTCAGGCACTAGCCGATCTGCGGCAGCGCCTGGTGCAGCTAGCGCATCCTGGCTGGTTCGATTCGTTTATCTCCCAGGTTGAGCGCTACTTTACCGCTAATATCTGGGAAGCTACCAACCGGCTGCAGCGGAGCATGCCAACCTCCGCCGAATATTTCAAGCATCGGCCTTGGACGGGCGGCCTCGATATGTACTTTCATTTTATTGCGCTAGCCCGCCGCAAGCCCGCGCTGTATATGCAGACCTATGCGTTGAAGCGGCTGGCCCAGCACGCCAACAACGTCGTCTGCTGGTCGAACGATATTTTTTCGTTGGAGAAAGAGGCGCGCAGCGGCGATGTGCATAACCTGGTCTTGATTCTTCAGCATGAGTCACGGCTATCGCTTCAGGCCGCCGTCGATCTCGTGGCCGCGCGGCACAACGGGGAGATCCGCAGCTTTCAGGCGCTTGAGACCAGCGTGCCCTCGGACATCGACGCGCGCTGGTTTGTTGAAGGGCTGCGCTTCTGGATGCGCGCAAACATGGACTGGTCTGCTGCGACGTTGCGCTACCGTCCATGCGTGGAGCAGCCTGCTGCCGCGCCAGTCTATCATTCTATCTTTGGGAGTCATTAATGCAGTATCCGACTGCGACGGTCGAGCAAACTCGGGAGCACCTGGCCCAGCTGATGCAGTTTTTGAACTGGCTGACGCCGGTGATCTTTGTCTTTTCGTTGGTGTATGCCGCAACAGCCTTGATCTTTGGTGATATTGCCACGGGTATCAGCAGCGGCGTGATCTTTGGCTACGGCGTGGTGCTGCTCATCGCGCGCTGGTACCTGAGCCAGAAACATGTGCAGCTAGCGATCCAGCTGGTCTGCCTTGGCTTTCTGGCCTCGGCGCTGATCATCGTGCTGGCGCAGCCCGCGCTGTATCCCAACATGATCATTATTCCCATGCTGGTTGTCGCGATTGCGCTGCCGTATCTGCATGGCAGCGTGCTGTGGCGACTGCTGGTCTTGTGCTGGGCTGCGGTGGTGGTGATCGTCGCGATCGGGATCTGGCGCTCCACGCCGTCGGCAGTGCCGCTCTGGTTTACCGATCTGCTGCAGATGAGCGCGATCGCCGGAACGTCGGCCTTTGGTTTATTTTTGCTCTGGCAGTTTCACCGCCGCTTATTGCGCATGTTCCAGCAGATGCAGGCGACACACAGCGAGCTTCAGCAGGCCTACTCCGAGGTTGAGGAGCGGGTAAATACGCAGTCGCGGCTGCTGGCGGCATTGGAGCAGCAGCACTCGACCATCGACGCGCTCAGCGTGCCAATTCTGCCGATCGCCAAAGATACCTGGCTGCTGCCGCTGCTGGGCTGGATTGATCAGCAGCGCCTTGAGGCGATCCAGGCGCGGACGCTGGATACGCTCTATACCCAGCGCGGACGCCTGCTGATTGTCGATATGACCGGCATCACATCGCTGGCGCTTGAGATCGCCAGTGGATTGCGTGACCTCGTGCAATCGGTGCGGCTGCTCGGTGCTGAAGTGGTGATTGTGGGCATTCGCGCCGAGGTCGCTCAAACGATGACCCAATCCTCGGTGCTGATCGAAGGCGTGCAGGTTGAGCGCGATGTTACCGTCGCGCTGGAGCAGGTGTATGCTACGCTGCACGGCCACTCGCCCGCAGAAAATGGGTGGCGAGTCTAGGCTCCTGAGGACGGTTACGGCGCGAGCTATGGAAGGAGAGGATTGCGATCCTCTCCTTTTGCATATGTTGAAGTAGTAGGAATAGTACATATCTCTAAATATATGCCCTGGCTATTATGATATGATTAATATCAATAGTTAGGGCATGATGCTTGCCCGTACACAGCATACAGCAACATGATCATAAGGAGAAATTGATGAGCGAAGATCTACAACCAGTCGAGGTAGGCGATGTCGCGCCTGATGTCACATTGCGCGATGAGGACGGCGCAGACGCGCAGCTTTCCGCGTACTGGCAGCACCAGCCGACGGTGTTGGTGTTTGTGCGGCACTTTGGTTGACCCCACTGCCGTGAGCAGCTCGTTGAGCTGCGTAACGAGTGGCACCACTTCCAGGCCGCGAATCTCGGCATTGTCGCGATTGGGCAGGGCTCGGCGGCCAAAACCAAAGAGTTTCGCGCGCAGCTACAGCTGCCTTTCCCCATGCTGGCCGATCCGCGTCGCTCTGCCTACACCGCCTACAGCCTGCTGAACATGGACCTGAAGCGCCGGGCGAGCTTTGCACAGCTCAAGCATACCGTCCAGGCCACAATTGCCCACGGCGCTGCTATCAGCCGCGATCAGGATATGCGCCAGCTCGGCGGCGTGTTTGTCGTCGGCACGGACGGCGTGATTCGCTTTGCCCATCGTTCGGCGCAGGTCGACGACGTGCCACAGCCCCGACAGCTGATCGCCGTGGTATAAGCCAGACAGTGACAGCTAAGCGTGCTGCCAATGAACGAGCCGGCTCATGTGAGCCGGCTTCTTTGCATAATCAAGCAACGTGTGGCGTGTGGGTAGGTGCTAGTCACCTGACCAAGTATGCCTTACACATATTGTTTCAACCACGCTTTGGCCGCAGCGTCATCCGTAAAGTGTTTCATTGGGATGGGCGGCTGTTGGAATCTAAACAAGAGCTGCATGATGAACTGGGCCAGGCCTGGTTTAGACACCATCGCCATCGCACTGTACACCTGTGGGAGCTGCTCGGTCGAAAACGTGCGCGTGGCTTTGTCGGGCATGGGCGAGTTGCGCAAATAAATCAGCAGCGGGACTTTCTGATTGTTGGTGATCCGCTTGACCAGCGCGACATTGCCGGTGATGTTGGCAACGGTGCGCCTGGTGCTTTTCGAAAGCGACACCAAAATACCGTCGTCAAGCCAGTATGTAGCGATCTCGCCTTCAAAAATCTGTCTGTCAGTCGGAATGGTTGGCATAGCGAGTCAAGATCTCCTATGGCGGTCTAGCCGACCAGCAAGATCTTGCCGTTGCGCTCGCTGCCCTCCGCCGCCGCCACCGCCTGCCTAACGTCGGCGAGATCATACTCGGCGGCGACGGGCACATGCAGCGTGCCATTCGCGATCAGCGGGATCAGTGTGCTGAAGAGCTGTCCGATCTTTTCCTGGCCTGCCGTGCGGAACCAGCGCGCCAGCCACCAGCCGCGTACCGTCGTGCCGCGAAACAGCATCTGGCCGGGATCGATCGTGAGCGGCTGCCGGCTGATCGCGCCGAAGACGATCAGCGTGCCACCGCCACCCAGCGCCTGGATCAGCTGCGAGCCGCTGGCTCCACCTACCGAGTCGATCGCGTAGCGCACACCTTTGCCGCCGGTTAGTTCCTTGACCCGCTCGACCACATCTTCGTCGGCCTCGCAGATCACCGCGTCCGCGCCCAGCCCAAGCAGCTCATCGCGGAGCTCAGATCGTCGCACCACGTTGATCGTGCGGTAGCCATAGTGTCGGCTCAGCTGGATCACAAAGCGGCCAACCGCCGAGTTCGCCGCGTTTTGCAGCACCCATTGCCCCGGCTCGACGCGCAGCTCTTCTTGCAGGAGCAGCCAGGCCGATGTCGGATTGGCCAGCACCATCGCGGCCTGCGCATCGCTGAGACCGGGCGGCAGCGGCAGCACTGCGCTCGCGTCGACCACTACATACTCCTGCCAGGTGCCATTGGTCGCCAGTGGCACGACCTGCTGCCCGATCTGAAAATTGCTCACGTCCGCGCCGAGCGCCTCCACCACGCCCGCGCCCTCCATGCCCGGCGTCGCCGGCAGCTTGGGCAGCACGCCGTAGCTGCCACGGATCGCAAACAGATCCGAGGGATTGATCGGGCGGGCGCGTAACCGAATCAGCAGCTGCCCAGGTCCTGGCTCAGGTGTCGGCAGATCTTCGATCGACAAAACCTCGGCGGGATCGCCAAATGCTGCAAAACGCACAGAGCGCACGATGGTATCCTTTCCAATAGAGCCGTGTTCAAAACTGTGAACTTG
>JAFAYS010000274.1 GCA_019240175.1 Chloroflexota bacterium
CGATGCACGCGTTGTGGTTGAGCTGGCGCGGCCCGGCGAAAGTCTCGGCACGTTCCTGGCCAAAAATAGCGGCGACTACCGGCCCGGCGATACCGACAGCAAAGATCCGCTTTCGCCCAAAGCGGCGATGCTCCAAACCTTGATCCGTCGCACGGATCAGAAGGATGGCCAGCTGCCCGTGGTTAAGCCGGATAAATTCTTCGCCGACGGCACCAACGAGCTGTGGGACGACGGCAAGCATCGCGACGGCGGCGAGCGCGACGGCGTGTTCTCCAACACCTACGCCCAGCTCGATCAAGAGGGCACGTATTCCTGGCGCTTCTTCATCGAGGGCAGAACGCCCAAGGGCGGCTATTTTACCCGGCTGCTGACACGCGGCATCTGGGTCGGCATCGGCGTCGATCCGCGCGCAACTAAGGTCGAGCTGAACTATGACGTGCCGCGTCACAGCGATCTCAGCGCAGTCCAGATCATTGTGCTGCCCGTCGACCGTCGCGGCCAGCTGCTGGGCCCGTTCCATCCCAGCGACGTGAAGATCACCGCGAACGGCGGCCAGTTCCAGGGCTCGGATAAGCAGACGCCGGTTACGAATGACGGCGTGGTTTATCCGCAGCCGGATAAGGGCGATCTGATCAGCCACTACGACGGGCGCTACTCTCGAATTTTGCTCTTCAGGCCGGGCGAAAAAATCGAGGTCCAGATCACGATCCAGGGCATGAAGCTCGATCCAATCATCGTCTCGTAGCCTGCGCTCAGCAAGGATCGAAAAGCAACCACACTGGGCATATTCCCGGTGTGGTTGCTTGCTTTGCGGCGATGAGGCGCGCTGCTTCCCTTGCCTAGCCCCTACCGCATACACCCCTTGACGCCCATGTCTACACAATCTATACTTTACCTTCCCTCTGTTGAGGGACAAAGCTGGAGGTACCCAGATCATGGGTGACAAATCCCCGAAGGCAAACCAGAAGAAAGCCACTCAGAAACAGTCCAAAAACGATGTGGCTCAGCAGAAAAAGCGCGATGCTGATGCGGCGAAGCAGGTGACCAAGAAATAACTTGGTCGTGTCTACGGCTATATCCCGCATTGAACATACGACAGCTGAGGGGAACTACCCCTCGGCTGTTTTGTTTGATTGACTTGGTTAATTTCACATAAGAGATGAGAGGCGACGAACTATATGGATCATGCAACAGAGATGGAATTTACGCTGCGACTGCCAGCAGATTTGTACACGCAGCTCGTGCAGCTGGCGGAGTCCGAGCACCGCTCGTTGCAGAGCATGCTTGTCACGATGCTGCGGGAAACACTGGACAAGCAACAAAACCAAACACGGCAAGATATAATGGATCAGTGGGACGATCATGATCGACTATCATCCTAGCGTGCCTATCCCGTGAGTAGGCAGGCACCCTACGTGGCTGAACAGTGGCGCACACCGTATGTATATCAATGCATGGTACAGGTAGCATGACCATAGGGTATGCAATAGTAGCTGATTTTCCTCAGAAGAGCGCGTCGCTATGCGCTCTTCTGCATTGAGTGACCGTCCTCGCGCTCAATCCAAATTCTGCCTTGAGGTGCTCACGCTAGCCCGGTAAAAGGTGAGATTATTCAGGAGGGTGTGGATCTGTACTGGGGGTGAAGGTCCACCCGTTCCGTTTTGCCGCCCGCACAATCAGATCAATGACCACCTGCGATCCACGCTGCTGGCGCTGGGCCTCAAGAAAACGCAGCGCCGACTCGACCTCAGCAACTCGATTGGCGGGAACCGAAATCAGCAGGTGCCCACCTTTCCCTTTATCTGATCGACGTGTGACCTTCATAAAACTCCTCTTTTATACTAAGTGTATATACACAAAGTATAAAATGTCTTCTTCAATCACGCAATATACCTATAACTATTGTTGCTTTTGTATATACACTATGCTATAGTGTGTATATACACCAGATAACATCTTCCTGAGAACAACGGTTTGAAATGATCCTCAGGGTTGAAGGGAACGAGCGTGGAGCGTAAGACAACGATGGTTCGCGAGTACATTAACCAGCAAGCGTTTGCTGCGGACGAGCAAAAGCTCGGTCTGGAAGGCTGGTCCGTCGAATCAACGATCAATCCGCATGCGCAGCAGGGCCTGCTGGACCACATCCGCTCGCTCTTCACCCGTAAAGCAACGCACCTGATCGTTACCTACTATCGCCCGGCATCTTTCTAGCTTTCCGCTTGATACGCGCACGTGAACAATCAGAGCGAGTACACACGGTATTCCGTGAACGGAGCTACCCATGAGATTGGAAGACATCCGCTACGGTCAACGCATCAAAGTCAATGTGCCAGGCATCGGCGATCATGGGCAGATCGGGACGGTTGCACGGGTGCGCGATGTTCGCTGCTTCGTCCACCTCGACTGGGATCAGTGTCCGCGCCATACAGTCGTGTTCTATGCAGCGGATCTCGAACGCCTGCCTGACGAGCCAGTACAGCTACGCTAGACGGATCAGGCCGCCGAACATACGCGGCACGCACAGACTACGGCACGTGCTCCAGGGAGATGCTATGAGCAGACTAATCGACGCAACAGAATTACGCCATCGAGACATCTTTGAGCTGCCCAATGGGAGCGTGTATATGGTCGAAGCGCAGGCAGACTCAGCACAAACACTTCAGGCCCGCCTGTGGTGTGCGCATCCGCCCGATCCCGCTACGGCGCATCCCCCACTGATTGACCTTCCAGGCGGACCGGTTCGCTTGCTGATCGACCGGCATGAAACCTGTATTCACGTCCGCCATGATGGGTACGTGAAGCAGGTGTTCGTAGCCGAGATGAATCGTCGTCATCAGGATCAGATGACCGACGTGTATGCAACCATGAAGCGTACAGCAGAGGCAGACCTTAAGCAAGTCCGCGATCGCAAGCCGTGGTGGAAAAAACTGTTTGCATAAAGCGCAGCGCTGCTGGGTTAAGCACAATAGCTAGACATACCAAAGCAAAGGATGAGCATATGCCAAATTATCTTCGAAACGAGGCCGAGGATGCCGCCCGACGCCGCTTGGCTGACAGCGAACGGCGCAGCGATCAGCAGGCCCGCCAGGAACGAGCCAGCCTGGAGCGCTGGCGACAAGCGCACGAACGGCGTGTGACGGCGGATGAAGCCCGGCGGCGACGAGCGGACGAAGAGCACAGCCGTCGCGCATTCTAGCTCACGCGCCTCAGAGCGGACGGCGACACTGCGATCAGCGCTACCCGTGGAGCACTTATGAATCAAATAACACCGTGGCAGGATATTACTACCTCCGTTCATCGGGCACTCAGGGAGCAGCTTGATCTACTCTCAGAGGACGGCCTTGTGCAACGGAGTGATATCCTGCTCGCCCAGATGCCACGCCACAGCGGGTCGCAGCCGATCAGCACGGCACTGTTTCTCCGTCGTTACCATACGGCCTTGCACCAGGAAATGTGTGACGGAACCCAGCCGCGCATGAATTCGGCCACCGTCGAGGATGAACTCCGCGACCTGGCGCGCGCCGTGATGCTGACGATCGGCAGCACCGAAGGTGTTTCCGTCGAGGCGGCGGTCGGTCTGGCGCTCGTCTTGTACAAACGCGACGTTGTCCAGTTCTGTGCGCTACCAACGGTGCCTATCAACACAGCCTAGACTAGTTGAGTACGTGCTGCGGTGTTTCTATCGATATACCATTGGGGCAGATATAGGAGCCTCAGGTACGAGCGCTACATACGCCTGCACGCAACGATCGTGACTCCGAAGTCCGCAGTGCTGCACAAGATGCGCTCGACAAGCTCAATCAACTGATCGAGATGAACTATGAAGGATCAGTTGGCTAAGGACCACGGTATGACCACACCAATGACGCTCCAAGATGTACACGCCAGCATCGACGATGCGCGCCGACAAG
>JAFAYS010000312.1 GCA_019240175.1 Chloroflexota bacterium
ATCAATGTTTCAGGATTTATTCGATCGTCACCTTGGTCGCGACGATCTCGCGCTGGCGATACTCGGCGACCTCGCCTGTGATCTCGATGCTCTGCTCGGCGCGAATGTCGGCTGAGGACGCGCCCACGCCAAAACGGAATGCGCCGGGCTCGACCACAAAGCGCATCTGCGGATCGTAGAAGGCCAGCCGCGATGGGTGGACCGTGAAGCTGATCGATCTGGCCTGGCCTGGCTCTAGCGGCACGCGCGCAAAGCCGACCAAGATCTGATCGGGCCGTGCGACCGAGGCGATCTGATCCTGTACGTAGAGCTGCACAACCTCGTCGCCTGCGCGCTCGCCGGTGTTGCGCACAACCAGCGAGACCTGGATCGGATCGCGCGTGGTGCCGCCCTCGACGGTGAGCTGCTCGTAGGCAAAGCTGGTGTACGACAGACCGTGGCCGAAGGCAAACAGCGGGCTGGTTGGGCTGTCGGTGTAATCGCCGAAGAACATCGAGCGACCGCCACCCGCGCGATAGCCGGCGAAGACCGGCACTTGGCCCACGGAGCGCGGCAGCGTCACCGGCAGCCGTCCGCTGGGCGACACCGCGCCGGTCAGCACGTCGGCCAGGCCGCTGCCACCTTCTTCGCCGGGCGGGAAGAATTGAATTAGCGCGTTGGCCTGGGCCGCGATCCGTTCCAGCGAGTGGACGCGTCCGCTCAGCACCACCACGACCAGCGGCGTGCCCGTGGCGGCCAGCGCTGCGATCAGCTCGTTTTGCACGCCTGTCAGATCCAGATTCGTCGCGTCGTTGGCCTCGCCCACCGTCACCGGACGATGCAATCCGCTCTTGCCCGCGACGACGACCACCGCAACCTCGGCGGCGCGCGCCGTCTCCACCGCCGCGTCGAAGCCCGAGCGATCGTCGCCCAGCACCTCGCAGCCCTTGGCATACATCAGCTCGACATCGTCGCCCAGCGCGGCCCGCAGACCGGCCAGCGGCGTGACATGTGGCGTGTAGTGTGGGCCGGGCGCGTACGCGCCGCCGGCATGCGGCGTCAAACCTTCGCCCTGGTTGCCCATCAGGTTTTGGGGGTTGGAAGCTTGCCGCTGGGCAAGATAAATGCTCTCAAGATGCGTCGGATAATGGTAATCGCCCTGAAGCAAGCGCTGATCGTCGGCACCCGGCCCGATCACCGCCACGCGCTTGAGCCGCGATGCCAGCGGCAGCGTGCCGTCGTTAGCCAGCAAGATCACCGACTCGGCGGCGACCTGGCGGGCCAGATCGCGCTGCTCCGTTGTCTGGAATTTAGCGCTGGCCGCCTCGGCGTCGACGTACGGCTGCTCAAACAAACCGAGCTGGAACTTCATGCTCAGCACGCGCCGCACCGCCGTATCGACAACTTCCACCGGCAGTCGCCCGGCCTCGACTTCTTCGATCAATGGCTGGCTGTAGAACTCGGTCGACGGCAGCTCCATGTCGAGACCGGCGGCCAACGCGATGCGCGCGGCGGCCCCACGATCGGCGGCGACGCGGTGGAAGCGCAGCAGCTGCGGGATCGACCAGTAGTCTGCCACGACTGCGCCTTCAAAGCCCAGCTCGCCACGCAGCAGATCGGTCAGGATTGCAGGGCTGCCGGCGCAGGGCAGCCCATCGACCGAGGCGTACGAGTTCATGATCGCGGCCAATCCGGCATCGCGGATCACGGCGGCGAAGGGCTCGGCGTAGACTTCGCGCAACTCGCGCGGCCCTAGCTGCACTGGACCCCAGTTGCGCCCGCCTTCGGACATCGCGTAGCCCAGAAAATGTTTGCCGGTCGCCACGACGCCGCTGCGCAGATCCTCGGTTTGCAGGCCGCGCACATACGCCGTGCCGAGCGTGCCGCTGAGCACCGGATCTTCGCCGTAGCTTTCTTCGACGCGGCCCCAGCGTGGATCGCGGGCAATGTCGAGCACGGGAGCCAGCCCCAGCCGCGCGCCGACCGCCAGCATCTGCTCGCGGATTACACCCGCGACCTGCTCGATCAGCGCCGGGTTCCACGTCGCCGCCAGGCCGATGCCCTGCGGAAACACGGTCGCGTCGCGGTGGCAAAACCCGCCGACCGATTCCTCGTGGACAAAGATCGGAATGCCCAGCCGGGTGCGCTCGACGGCCACGCGCTGGATCTGGTTCATCAGCGCCGCGCTTTCACGTGGACGCAGCCCCGTCGATGCGCCGATCCGCGTGACCTGGCCCATGCCGTGCGGCATCTTGGCCGCCACGTAATCCGCATCGAAGGCATCGTCGTGGACCAGCGTGGTGCTCCACAAGCAGCCCAGCTGCGCGATCTTTTCTTCAAGCGTCATGCGCGCAAGCAGATCCGCGACCCGCTCGTCGAGCCGCCGGGCTGGGTCTTTGTAACGGGGTTGCGGGTCAGTCATATCACATATCCTTTGGTGTGTAGATGCGGAAGTTGCCGCTCACATACAGCAGCGCCAGCAGATACAGCAGGCCATCGTAGTAGCGCCACTGGCCGGTCGGCGGCTGTAGCTCCCACAGCGCATCGACAAAGGTTGCGGCGCGTTGCTCGTCCGTGGCGGCCAGGCTGGCGACGGCATTCATGGCGATCAGGCCTGGCGAGCGCTCCTGCGACAGCGGCTGGCCGTCGATCGTGTACTGGTTGACATACGCGCCCTGGCTGGCGAAAAACGCTTGCAGCCGATCGCAGAGTTCGCGCTCACGCTCGTCGGCACCAAACCAGGCGTAATCCAGCGCCACATTGCCGATCGTGCGAAACGCGTCGAAGCGAAATGCTTCGTGGCCGCCCACGGCTTTGGGCGTGCCGTCGAAGTTGGCGTAGTCGGGCGCGAGGCCAGTGCTTGGATGGCTGGTCTTCTGGAAGAAATCGCGGCTGGTCTGGGCGGCGGCGAGCCAGAACTGTCGATCGGCCTGCTG
>JAFAYS010000404.1 GCA_019240175.1 Chloroflexota bacterium
ACTATGCTCACCACCCATCCCGGCATTCTGATGTCGGGGCTGGTGCAGAAAGGCATGCCGCCGACACTGGCCTATGTGATCGTGACGACGCTGCAAATTGTGCCGCAGATGCGGGAGCGCGCCAATCTGATCGTCGATGCGCAGCGCTCGCGCGGCCTTGAGACCCAGGGCTCGCTGCTGCGCCGCGCCCGTGCGCTGTTTCCGCTGATCGGGCCGCTGGTGCTGGGCGCGCTGCTGGACGTTGAGGAGCGCACGCTGGCGCTGGAGTCGCGCGCTTTCAGCGCACCCACGCCCAAGACCAGCCTGTTCGAGCTGCCCGATCCGGCCTATGAGCGCGTGCTGCGCTGGCTGATCCTGGTCGGCATCGTCGCGCTGATTGGGCTGCGGCTGGCGGAGGCGCTGCGATGATCACGCTGCGCGATGTGCACTACACCTATCCTGGCGAGACAGCCGCCGCGCTCCATGGCGTGACGCTTGAGATCGCCGAGGGCGAGATCTGCGCGCTGGTCGGGCCGAACGGCGCTGGCAAATCCACGCTTTGCTACACGATCGGCGGCTTTGTGCCGCACTACTACCACGGCGAGCTGCGCGGCGAGGTGATCGTGGACGGTCGCAACACCGTCGAGCATCCGCTGGGCGAGCTGGTCAAACATACCGGTTTGGTTTTTCACAATCCGCTCAACCAGATCTCGGGCGCGCGCTTCACGGTGCGCGAAGAGCTGGCGTTTGGACTGGAAAATCTGGGCGTGCCACGCGGCGCGATGCTGGCGCGGATCGAGCAGGTGCTGGATCAGGTTGGCATTGCGCACCTGGCGGAGCGATCGCCGTTCGAGCTTTCGGGCGGCCAGCAGCAGCGTGTGGCGCTGGCCTCGATCCTGGTGATGGGGCCGCGCGTGCTGCTGCTAGACGAGCCAACCTCGCAGCTCGATCCGCTGGGCACCAAAGAAGTTTTTGCGGCGATCAAAGCGCTTAGCCGCAGCGGTGTGACGGTTGTGCTGGCCGAGCACAAGCCCGAGCTGATCGCCGAGTTCGCGGATCGCGTGGTGGTGCTGCATCAGGGCCAGGTGTGGCAGCAGGGACCGCCGCGCGCCGTGCTGGCCGATCCCGGTTTGGACGAGATCGGCGTGAGCGTGTCGCGCTACACGCAGGCGGCGCGTGCCGGCCTTGAGCGCGGCGTGTGGCCCGTCGAGCAGCCGCTGCCGGTGACGCTGGATGAGGCCGTGGCCGGTTTTGGCGGGGCAGCGCATTCCGGTAATCCCGCTTCGGAAGCGGCGCGGCGAGGTGAGCGATGATCCCGATCAGCGTCAACAACGTGTCGTTCAGCTATCCCAGCGGCGTGCAGGCGCTGCGCAATGTGTCGCTGGACGTCGCGCCGGGCGAGAGCGTCGCGCTGATCGGGCAGAACGGCGCGGGCAAAACTACGCTGGCGCGGCATCTCAACGGCCTGCTTCAGCCAAGCTCGGGCACGGTCGCGATCGGCGATTGGTCGACGCACGAGCACACGGTCGCGCAGCTGGCGCGGCGGGTCGGCTATGTGTTTCAGCATCCCGAGCACCAGATCTTCAAGCGCACCGTGCGCGACGAGATCATGGTTGGGCCGCGCAATCTGGGCTTCGACGCCGAGCACACGGCGCAGGTTGTGGAGCAGGCGCTCGCGGCAACTGGACTCACTGATCTGGCCGAGCAGCATCCGCATGATCTGATGCCCGCGCTGCGTAAGCGCGTGACGCTGGCCTCGGTGCTGGCGATGGAAACGCCGATCGTGGTGCTGGACGAGCCGACGACCGGTCAGGATGCGCTAGGGCTGCGACTGATCGGCGCGGTGGTGGCGCAGCTGACGGCGGAAGGTCGCACCGTGATCATGATCAGCCACGACATTGATTTTTGCGCCGATCATTGCCGGCGGCTGGTCGTGCTGAGCGAGGGCCGTGTGCTGATCGACGGCCCTGCCGCCACGGTCTTTGCGCGTCCCGATCTGTTAGCGCAGAGCGCGGTCGAGCCGCCACAGCTGGCCCGGCTGGCTGAGCGCCTGGGCCTGCCGCTGGCCTGGCAGATCGAGCCGCTGCTGGATGCGCTGGCTGAGCGTAAAGCGCGCTAGTCCAGATCGAGCACGCTGTCGAGACCACGGTGCAGACCAGCCAACGAGCTAACTTTGCGAATCGCCAGGAGTGCGCCGTCGACGTAGGGTTGGGCGCTGCTGCCGGCGTCGTGGCGGATCGTCAGCTTCTGGTCGGGCATGCCAAAGATGATCTCAGCCGAGATCGTATAGCCGGGCAGCCGGATCGAGTGGACCTGCGAGCCGGCCAGCCGCGCGCCGCGTGTTGCCACCAGGCCCTGCACGGCTTCCAGCGGCACCGTCAGCTCAGAGTCGCGTATCGCCGACAGCCGCGCGGCGAGCTCACGCGCGGTGCCGCTGGGCGCGTCCTTCTTGTCGTCGTGGGCGTAGTCGATGATCTCCCACTGTGGAATGTAGCGCGCCGCGATCTCGGCGAATTTTTGGAGCAGAACCACCGTCAGGGCAAAGTTGCCGACCGCCA
>JAFAYS010000035.1 GCA_019240175.1 Chloroflexota bacterium
CGGATCGGTGCCCAGCAAGCGCCAGCTGACCAGCACGCCGTTCTCAACCGGCACCGCGATCAGCCCGCGATCGAGGCGCTCCATCTGCCGCAGCAGTGTGCGCGTGATCGGCGATTTGAGCACGTTCGAGGCAGCCGACAGGCCGCCCTGATTCACCGCGACAACCTGATAGTAGAAGTTGGCGGTTTTGGGCGAAGTCGTGTCGGTGTAGCTCGGCTGCGTGGTCGTCGCGATCTTGGTGAATGGGCCGGTAGGCGTGCTCGACTGGTACACGTAATAGACCAGTGCGCCGCTGACCGCATTCCACTGGATCGTGATCGCGTCCTGCCGCGCGCTCAGGAGGCGTAGATTGGCCGGCGCTGGTGGCACTGTGACTGCTGGATCTTTCACCGCGACCGTCAGCGGCACGCTGCGAGCCGACTCAATCCCCGTCGCGCCGAGCTGCGTCACGCGATACACGTAGCTCAGGCCCAGCTCGACGGTTGCATCGGTGTAGGTCGTCTCGGACGTACTGCCGATCCGCGTAAACTCGGCCTGGCCTTCGAGCGCGCGATACACGTTGTAGCTCACCGCACCCTCCACCGCATCCCAGCCGAAGCGCACCGACGGATTGGCCGTGAGCGAGGTTGCCTCGACGTGCAGCCCGGTCGGCGCGAAGTTCGGCACGATCTCGATCGCATTGACGCGGCCATCGCGACCAAAGGCGAAGTTCATCTGGCCGTCGCTCACAGTCACGATCGTCGTCAGTTCCGAGAAGCTGCCGCTGGTCGAAGTGATCGAGCTGCGGGCGATGTTCTCGATCGTGACGGTGGTCGTGTTCGACGCGATGTTGTCGCCGGCGATGATTTTGACCGAATAATCGCCGCTCAACAGATCAACTTTAAAGCCGTAGGTGCCGTTGGTGAAATCTCGCCGCAGATCATCGGGAGCGCCGCGATCGCGAAAAGTGGGCGTGCCCTCGATGCCGTAGCCACGCTCAGCCGTGTACAGCATGGTATTCGCGACCTGCTGATAGCCAGCCGCGACCGGACTGGTGGTCGAGCCGAAGTCGAACTTCAGGTTGGTCACCGCCGCCGAGGAAGGCGCGGCGAGTGTACTCGTTCGCACAAAAGACGGCAACGCGGTGAGCAAGAGGATCGCCGACACAAACGCGTGTGTCGCTCGGAGCAGCCTGGGACGCTGGTTCACTCGTCTACCTCCTTCGGTAGCTTTGGTCAGTGATCGATCACGTGGAGCGGCTGAGATGTTGACTGAGGAGAAGATTTGATATAATATATAATCCTATGATATAATATATAATATAAACTTCTTCCTGTCAATCTCTTGCTACTTAAACCTGGCTCGCAGCGCTTAGTGCGTACGGAGGATCGTATGACGGAGCACAGAATTGGCCTGATCATGAACGGCGTGACTGGTCGGATGGGCATGAATCAACATCTGATTCGCTCGATCGTCGCCATTCGACAACAGGGCGGCGTCGCGCTACCCAACGGCGACCGGCTGGTACCGGACCCAATCCTGGTTGGCCGCAGCGAACACAAGCTGAAAGCCCTGGCGCGCACCTATGGCATCGAGCGTTGGAGCACCAATCTTGAGCGCTGTCTGGCCGATCCCGAGGACATCATCTACTTCGACGCGCAGACGACGACGCGACGCGCGGAAAGCGTGCGCCAGGCGATCGACGCGGGCAAGCATATCTACTGTGAAAAACCGATCGCGACCGACCTGCAAACCTCGCTGGATCTGGCGCGTCACGCCCGCGCCGCCGGCGTCAAGAACGGCGTTGTGCAAGACAAGCTGTGGCTGCCTGGCCTGCTCAAGCTCAAGCGGCTTGTCGACAGCGGCTTCTTTGGTCGCATCCTGTCGGTGCGCGGCGAGTTCGGCTACTGGGTCTTTGAGGGCGACTGGCAGCCGGCGCAACGGCCCTCGTGGAACTACCGCAAAGAAGACGACGGCGGCATCATCGTCGATATGTTCTGCCACTGGCGCTACGTGCTGGATCACACCTTCGGCCCCGTGCGCTCGGTCTCCTGCCTGGGCGCGACGCACATTCCCGAGCGCGCCGACGAGCAGGGCCAGCGCTACACGGCCACCGCCGACGACGCAGCCTACGGCACGTTCGAGCTTGAGGGCGGCATCATCGCACAGATCAACTCATCCTGGGCCGTGCGCGTTTACCGCGACGAGCTGTTCAGCCTGCAGGTGGACGGCACCGAGGGCAGCGCGGTCGCCGGTCTGCGCGAGTGCCGCACCCAGCATCGCGTCAACACGCCCAAGGCGGTGTGGAACCCGGATATTCCCAATCCGATCAACTTCTGGGACAACTGGCAGGAAGTGCCCGACAATCAGGTTTTCGACAACGCCTTCAAGGTACAATGGGAAATGTTCCTCAGACATGTCGCCTGTGACGAGCCGTTCCCCTACGATCTGATGGAAGGTGCTAAGGGCGTGCAGCTGGCCGAGCTTGGCCTGCGCTCCTGGCAGGAGCGCCGCTGGTTGGACGTACCCGAGCTGAAACTCTAAGAGGGCATTATGTCAAAAGAACTGCTACTGCCACGTTCTGACGGCACGCTCGCTTCCTATCGACCCGGCCCGCCTTCAACGTTTCGCGCGCCCACGCAGCCGATCACCAGCCGCATCGCCTACTCCGCCGCGCATGTGGTCGTCGATCCACGCGCCAATGTCGATCCGATCGCCAACGGTCAGGTCGATTGGGACGCCACGCTGGCCTACCGGCGCTATCTGTGGTCGCTGGGGCTGGCCGTGGCCGAGGCGATGGACACGGCGCAGCGCGGCATGGGCCTGAGCTGGACGACCGCCCAGGAGCTGATCACGCGCTCGGTAGCCGAGGCCCGCGCGGTCGGCGGCACGATCGCGTGTGGAGCCGGCACCGATCACCTGGCAGCCGGGCCAAACGTCACGCTGGATCAGGTCGAGGCGGCTTACGAGACGCAGTGCAGCTTTGTCGAAGCGGCGGGTGGGCGAATCATTCTGATGGCCAGCCGGGCGCTAGCCGCCGTCGCGCAAGGGCCTGAGGATTATGTGCGCGTGTATGGCCGGATTCTGTCGCAGGTGCAGCAGCCGGTGATCCTGCACTGGCTCGGCGATATGTTCGATCCGGCGCTGACCGGCTACTGGGGCTCGCGCGATCTCGACGCGGCGACCGAAACCTGCTTGGCAATCATCGGCGATCACGCGGCCAAGATCGACGGCATCAAGATCTCGCTGCTCAACAAAGATCGCGAGATCGATATGCGGCGGCGCTTACCGGCGAGTGTGCGCATGTACACCGGCGACGACTTCAACTACGCCGAGCTGATTCGCGGCGACGAGCAAGGCTACAGCCATGCGCTGCTGGGCATCTTCGACGCGATCGCGCCGGCGGCGTCGGCGGCACTGCAAGCGCTTGAGGCCGGCGATCTCGACAGCTACGAGGCGATTCTCGCGCCCACAGTGCCGCTGTCACGCCATATCTTCCAGGCACCAACCTACTACTACAAAACCGGCGTAGTCTTTCTGGCCTATCTCAACGGTCATCAAGACCATTTTCGCATGCTGGCCGGCCACGAAAGCGCGCGCTCGGTGGTGCATCTTGCCGAGCTGTTTGTGCTCGCCGATCGCGCCGGCATCCTCGGCGATCCCGACCGCGCCACCAAGCGCATGCGGCGAGTGCTGGCGGTCGCTGGTATTGTGTAGGAGGAGCAGATGCGGCCACTGACAGATCTTTCACGGCTCAGCCTCAACCAGGCAACCACGCAAAACTGGAGCCTAAAGCAGGCGGTCGACGGCTGCGCGCGGGCGGGCATTCCCTGGTTCGGCCCGTGGCGGCACAAAGTTGCCGAGACCGGCCTCAGCGCCGGCGCGCAGATCATCCGCGATGCCGGGCTCAAGGTTTCGAGCCTGTGCCGGGGCGGCTTTTTCCCGGCGGCGACCGTCGCTGAGCGCCAGGCGCGGATCGAGGACAACCGTCGCGCGATCGACGAAGCGGCGGAGCTGGGCACCGATGTGCTGGTGCTGGTCTGCGGCCCGGCGCCGGATCGCAACATCCAGGCGGCGCGCGAGATGGTGCGCGACGGCATCGCCGAGCTGCTGCCGTATGCGCGCGAGCACGGCGTCAAGCTGGCGATCGAGCCGCTGCACCCGATGTTTGCCGCCGATCGCTCGGTGATCGTGACGCTGGGCCAGGCGCTGGATATCGCCGAGCAGTTCGACGCGCAGGTTGGCGTGGCGATCGATGTGTACCACGTGTGGTGGGACCCCGAGGTGTACCCGCAGATCGAGCGCGCGGCGGGCCGAATTCTTGGCTTTCACGTCAACGATTGGCTGGTGCCGACGCCCGATATCTTGCTGGGTCGCGGTATGATGGGCGACGGCGTGATCGAACTGCGGCGGCTGCGCGCGGCGGTTGAGCAAGCTGGCTACAGCGGGCCGATCGAGGTCGAGATCTTCAACCAGGCGATCTGGGACGCCGACGGCGACGCGGTGCTGACGCAGATGTGCGAGCGCTACCTGGAACACGTCTAACATCGGCAACAGCGCAGCATAGACGCTCTACCGAAGGCATGAACGTGTGGCGCTAACCGACCTGCGCGGCAACCGTGCGCCACGCATCCTCATTTCTCCTGGAAGGAGGACACCGATTTGGCTGAACGCATCCGCTTTGGCATTCTTGGCTGCGGTGTGATCGGACCGCATCACGCACAGGCAATTGCCGGTCTCGCCGACGACGCGGAGCTGGTGGCGGTTGCGGATCGACACGCCGACCGCGCCGCCAAGCTGGCCCAGCAGTACGATGTCGCCGCGTACACCTCGCTCGACGATCTGCTGCGACATCCCGCGCTCGACGCCGTCTGCATCTGTACACCCAGCGGCGAACACGCCGCGAACGCGATCGCGGTGCTGCAAGCGGGCAAGCATGTGGTCGTGGAAAAGCCGATCGATGTAACCCATGCGGCGATCGATCGGCTGCACGCTGCGCGACGTTCGTCGGCCCAGAAAGTGACCGTGATCAGCCAGCATCGTTTCGACACCTCGACCCAAATTGTGCGAACTGCCGTCGAGCAGGGACAGCTTGGGCGAATGACGGTCGGCACGGCGCAGGTGCGTTGGTGGCGCTCGCAAGCCTACTACGATTCGGGCGCGTGGCGCGGCACCTGGGAGCTTGACGGCGGCGGCGCGCTGATGAACCAGTCGATCCATACGATCGATCTGCTGCAATGGCTGATGGGGCCGGTTGTCGAGGTCAGCGCGTACACGGGCCTCCTGGCGCATCAGCAGATCGAGGTCGAAGACACGGCGGTGGCGGTGGTGCGCTTTGCCAGTGGCGCGCTGGGCCTGATCCAGGGCACGACCGCAGCCTATCCTGGCCTGACGGCGCGCCTGGAAGTGCATGGCGACCGCGGCTCGGCGATCATCGACAACGACGAGCTGGTGTATTTTCATCGCGCCGATGCGAGCGACGCCAACGCCGATTATGGTGCCGCTGGTGGCGGCAACCAGGCTGCCGACGTGCTCAAACAGGCCGCTGCCAGTCCGGCTGGTGCTGCCGCCGGCTCCGATCCAGCCAGTCTTTCGATGGCGCATCGTGCCCAGATCCGCGATTTCATCCAGGCTATCCGTGACGATCGCGAGCCATTAGTCACGATCGAGGAGGGCCGCAAGCCGGTGGAGATCATCCTGGCGATCTACGAGTCGGCGCGCACGGGACGACCGGTGAAGGTGCAGGAAAGGAGCGTAAGCTGATGTGGACACTCAGCGCATTCGCCGATGAAATTTCGCCGGATCTGCATGTGCAGGTCGAAACTTTGCTGCGGGAAGGCATCACCCATCTTGAGCTGCGTGGCGTAGCGGGCAACAATGTGCTGGCGCTGACCGATAGCGACATCGCGATCATCCGGACAACCCTTGATCAACACGGGATCAAGGTCTCGTCGATCGGCTCCCCGATTGGCAAGATCTCGATCGGCGATGAGTTCGGCCCGCACTACACAGCCTTTGAGCGTGCGCTGCATGTGGCGCAGGTGCTCGAAGCGCCGTTTATCCGGATCTTCTCCTTTTTCATGCCGCCCGGCGAAGATCCGGCACGGTATCGCGACCAGGTGCTGGATCGTCTGCACCAGCTTGTGCGGCGGGCGGAAGGTACGGGCATCACCCTACTGCACGAAAACGAGAAGGAAATCTACGGCGATATTCCCAGCCGCTGCCATGACATTCTCTCGCAGATCAACTCGCCAAGCCTTCGTGCGGCGTGGGACCCGGCGAATTTCGTGCAGTGCGGCGTGCAGCCATACAGCGAGGGCTATGCTGCGCTGCGTCCATTTATTGCGTATGTGCATGTCAAAGATGCTGTGCGCGCCACAGGAGCGGTGGTGCCTGCCGGACACGGCGACGGCGAGTGGCCGGACACGCTGACAGCGCTGCATAGCTCGGGCTTCGACGGCTTCTTCTCGCTTGAGCCGCATCTTCAGGAGGCCGGGCCGTTTGCAGGCTTCAGCGGGCCTGATCTGTTTCATGTCGCCGCCGAAGCCTTCACATCATTGTTGCGTACACAGCAGATCGCGTGGCGTTGAAGCATAGATCTGTTAGACAGAAAGAACAGACGATGAAGTATGCTGTTTTCACGGTTGGCCTGCCGGAGCTAACGCCGGAGCAAGCGGTTACGACCTTGCGCGATCTGGGCTATGACGGTGTGGAGTGGCGGGTCACCGATCAAGCGCCAGCCGGCGACGGCGTGCCGGGCTTTTGGGCCGGTAACCGCTGTACATGGCCGCTCAGCAGTTTGCTTGCCGACGCGCCGCGCATCGCCGCGTTGACCGCGCAGGCCGGGCTGGACATGCCGTCGGTGGGCACGTATGTCACGTGCGAGGATCCGGTCGCGGTTGAGCAAGCCATGCAGGGCGTAGCCAAGCTCGGCGCGTCTCAGCTGCGGGTGAATGTGCCGAAATATGACGGCGACGAGAGCTACCGCCAGGCGCGCGACCGGGCGCAGTCGCAGTATCGTGAGGTGGCGGCGCTAGCACAGCAGTACGGCCTGCGCGCACTGATCGAGCTGCACCACGGTAGCCTGCTGCCCAGTGCCAGCGCCGCTGCCGCCTTTCTTGCGCCTTTTGATCCACGCTATGTCGGCGCGATCCATGACGCCGGGAATATGGTCTACGAAGGCTACGAGCAGTACCGGCTCGGTCTGGAAGTGCTTGGCCCATATCTCGCGCACGTGCATCTCAAAAACGCCGACTGGCAGCCGGTCGGCAGCCGTCCC
>JAFAYS010000665.1 GCA_019240175.1 Chloroflexota bacterium
TGGGAACGCTGCCGCCCGGCGTGGGCATAATAAACAGCGCCAGCCCGCCGATCACAAAGCTCGACGCAAAGGTCGTCACGATTGGCTGGAAGCGCAGATAGGCCACGCAGATGCCGTTGAACGCGCCGGCAGCCGCGCCCGCCGCCAGCCCGGCCAGGATCGCCAGCACAATCTGTCCGGCACCGGGAGCCGTGCCCAGCATGACCACGGTCACGACATTAACCAGCGAGACGATCGCGCCGACCGACAGATCGATGCCGCCCGCGATCACCACGATCGTCTGGCCCGCCGCCAGCAGCATCAGCGGCAGATAGGTGCGCATGTTGCCGTTGAGGATCGCGGGCCGGAAAAAGTTGGGATTGAGCGCAAACATCACGCCGATCGCGATCAACAGCAGCAGCAGCGCGAAGATGTAGGATTGCCGCAGTGCGGCCCGGCGCAGCGAAAGCGGATTGCGCAGCGTTTCAATCATGCGATCCTCCGCTAACACTCATGCTCGCCGCCACCAGCCGATCGCGCGTCAGGGTTGGCCCGGCGAGCTCCGCGCTGATCATGCCGTCGCGCATCACCAGCACCCGATCGCAGAGGCCGAGCAGCTCTTCGTCGTCGCTGCTGTACAGCACGATCGCCATGCCGGCGGCGCGCAGATCCCGCAAGATCGCATAAAAATCACCTTTCGCGCCCACGTCCACGCCCTTGGTCGGATCGTTGAGCAGCAGCACCTGCGGCTGACGCAGCAGCCACTTGCCCAGCACGACCTTCTGCGCGTTGCCGCCGCTCAGGCTACTGACCGGCGCATCCAGCGAGGCCATTTTGAGCTTGAGACTTTGTGCGATCTCCAGCGCGTCCTCACGCGCGCGGCGCAGATTCAAGATCGGGCCGTAGCGCCGCCACGAGGGCAGCTGCGCGTTTTCGAGGATCGAGCGCACGGACAGCAAGCCTTCCGCGCCGCGATCGCCGGGCACAAACGCGACACCAGCGCGGATCGCCTGACGGGGATGCTTGAAATGCACCGCCTGACCGTCGAGCGTCAGGGTGCCGCTAAACGGCGTCGCGCCGAACAGCGCCAGCAGCAGATCGGTCTGGCCCTGGCCTTGCAGCCCGCCAAGACCCAGCAGCTCGCCCTGGCGCAGCGTCAGATCGAGGCCGCGCACGGTGCGAGTGTGCAGATTGGTCGCAGCGATGCGCACGGGAGCATCCGGCTGCACGATCTCATCGTGCCGCAGCTGGGCGCTGGCCGTGGTGCCTTCGATCATCAGGCCGACCAGCTTCTCGGCGCTGGTGCCCGCGATCGACACGTCCGCCACCGACTGGCCGCTGCGCAGCACCGTGGCGCGTGTGGCAACCCGAAAAATTTCTTCCATGCGGTGGGAAACAAACACCAGCGCCTTGCCCCGCGCCCGCCAGCGATCGATCAGATCGAACAGCCGTGTGACCTGCCGCGCATCCAGGCTGGCGGTCGCCTCGTCGAGGATCAGCACGCGCGGATCGAGGCTGATCGCTTTGAGAATCTCGACAATCTGCTTCTCGTCCGGCGGCAGCGCGGCGATGGTCGTATCCGGCTGAAGCCGCGCCGAGACTGTGCCATCAAAAAGATCCAGCAGCGAGGCCGTGCGCTCACGCACCTCGCGCTGACGCACAAAGCCACGATTCAGCGGCTCGTGGGCTAGCCAGATATTCTCGGCCACGCTCAGATCCGGGATCAGGCTGAGCTCCTGATAGACCGCCGCGATGCCCAGCTTACGCGCCGCCTGGGGTGAGGGAAAGTGGACCGGCTGGTCATCCAGCAGAATCTGCCCGGCGTCCGGCGCGACCACGCCCGTCACGATCTTGGTGAGCGTGCTTTTGCCGCTGCCGTTCGCGCCCAGCAGCGCCAGCACATCGCCGGCACCCACGCTCAGGCGGCCATCCGCCAGCGCCGTGACGCCGCCGTAGCGCTTGACCAGATGCTGCGCCGCCAGCGAGACTTCCGGCTGTGTGCTCTGCGACATCGTATTCATCGCTCTCACGAAAACTGCTAGCAAACCAAAGCAAGCAGCACCAGAGCCATTCTGGTGCTGCAACCGAGCTTACTGGAAGTAGGCCTGGGCCTGCTCGCGGGTGAGGCTGCCGTCGAGCACGAACGAGTCGGGCTGGTTGGCGATCTTGCCCAGCTCCGCCGCGAAGTTGCTGTCGTCCACCTGGCCAGGGATCGGCACGTAGACCGAGTTGCTGGTCGGACCTTTCAGCGTGTCCGCTTTGAACTGCTTGCCTTGCAGCAGCTCAACCGCGATGCGAATGCCGCTCGCGCCGATCGCCGGCGGGTTGATCACGCCGAACGACTTGAAGTCGGGATGCGTTTCTTTGACCTGGTTCCACAGCTTCATGTAGCCCGCGCGCGCCTCGCCGGCCATCACCGGGAATTTCTCGGGATTGGCCGCCACCAGCGCCTGGAGCGCGCCGAGCGCCATACCGTCCTGCGACCACACACCGTCGATCGCGGGCTGCGAGGCCAGCAGGTCGGCCATCTTTTGCTGGCCGGTCGCCTGATCCCAGTTGGCGTTGACCTCGTTCAGCACTTTGATGTTGGGATTCTGCGCGAAGACTTCTTTGACGCCGTTGTAGCGCGCCTCGTTAGCCGGGTGGCCCGAGATGCCGTTGATCACCACGACGTTGCCCTGGCCGCCGAGCTGATCCACCAGCCAGCGCGCGCTGACGCGTGCCCACTCGGTCTGGTCGATCACCACGTTGATCGCCTCGGGCGCTGTGATCTCCTGATCGATCGCGATCACGACGATGTTGGCGTCCTTGGCCTCTTTGATCACCGGATTGAGCGCCGTCGGCGAGTTGGGATTGATGATGATCGCGTCCACGCCGCGATTGATCAGGTTGCGAATCTGCTGGGTCTGACCCTGGACATCGGTGTCGGCGCTCTCCACCACGAGATCGGTGGTCAGTCCTTCTGCCTTGTACTCCGCGTTGACCTTTTCCATCTCCGCCAGCATCTGTGTGCGCCACTCGCTGCCGACAAAGCCGTTCGAGATGCCGATCGTGTAGGGCTTTTCGCGAGCCGTGCTGCCGGTTCCGGGCGTGCCGCACGCCGCCAGCAGCGACGCCAACGTCAATACGATCAGCGCCAACATCAGCCGGGTGTGCCGTCGATTCATGACGATCCTCCTGTGGATTCTATGCTCCGTTGCGATGCTTCGCGCCGTGCCGTTCACAGCGCGCGATAGATTACGATAAATTGCGATAGATTTTTCGCGATCGGTGCCGCGCGTGCTGCCCTAGACAAACACATGGTCCAGCGCCAGCGTGATCGCGCCGATCAGGGCGGCGTCCAGCTTAAGCGCGGCATAGTCGATGCGCAGATCTTTGGTCGAGAGCGGTGGTGAGCGGCGCAGCACGGTCTGACGGATCGAGGCCAGCAGCTGGTGGCCAATGTTGGCCACACCGCCGCCCAGCAGGATCAGCCGTGGGTTGAAGAAGTTGACCAGACCCGCCAGCGCCTCGCCGATCATCCGCCCGCTGTCCTGCACAATGCCGATCGCGATGCGATCGCCGGCTGCCGCTGCCGCGCCCACATCTTCGGCAGTCAGGTGGCCGCCCCTGGTCTGCATCCGCGCCAGCAGCAGCGGGCTTGATCCGCTCTGCGCGGCCTCCACACCACGCGCCGCGATCGCAGGACCGGCGGCCAGCGCTTCCACACAGCCGACGTTGCCGCAGCGACACACGGGGCCGTGCGGATCGACGCAGATGTGGCCGATGTCACCAGCGCAGCCGTCGCTGCCACGATACACGCTGCCGTGACACACGATCCCGCCGCCGATGCCGGTGCCGATCTTGACCACGATAAAGTTTTCCACGCCCACACCGCCACCGCCGCGTAGCTCGCCCAGCGCCATCACGTTCACGTCGTTGTCGACAACGATGCGGGCCATCGGAAAGGTTTCACGCAGCGTCGCCGGGATCGGGTAGCCGTCCCACTCCGGCATCAGCGGCGGCGCGATCAATCGACCGGTCGAGAACTGAACCGGTCCCGGCACGCCCATGCCGATCGCCTTGATGTTGGTCGCGTCGATGCCACGCGCCTGGATCATTTCTAGCAGCAGCGCGCAGACGCGATCGAGGATCAGCGGCGGCTTGTCGCGTACATCGGCGGGCTCGGTGCGGCGCTCAAGGATCGTGCCGCTTAGCTCGGCCAGTGCTACGCTCAGGCTGGTCGCGCCGAGATCCACGCCGGCGACGTAGCCGCGGCTGGTGTCGAAGTGCAGCATGCGGGGCCGCCGCCCACCCTGCGACTCGCCCTCGCCGACTTCGCGCAGAATGCCCTGCTGCACCAGCCGCCCAACGATCAGCGTCATCTTGGGCCGCGAGTAGCCCGTGATGCGCACAAGATCTGTGCGTGACAGCGCGCCGTGCTTGCGAATCGCCGCGAGCACCTCCGTCTCCTCTTCGGGAATCGGTAAGGCGGCAGAAGTGGCAGCTAGATCTGGCAAAGGCAGCTCATTCAACATAGCGACGTTGCATATGAAAGCTTATGTTTATTTATGCAGAACTTTATTTTATTTTGGAAGTAAGTTTGCTGATAAATACTATCCTAGCAGAGCTTGAAAACAAAGTCAATATATGATTTTGCGAATATCGAGATACAAATCACAACCTCAACCCGCAGATACAAGGCATGTGGACGAGCTTCTTCGTGTATGGGAAGAGTTGTGTAGCTTTGAGTGCTGTTTCTGAAGTAACACGTACCCGTACATAGATTGGCCAGGGGGCTCTCGGCCATATGAGGGAACCATCGGTTACCATACATAGCCAATGCTGAGCAATGACAGATGATGAATCGAAGATTTGCGAGTGCTACTTACTCGACAGGTATGCACACGCTTAGTAAAACGAGGGCTGGAAAGATTGCAGTATAGTGCTAGTCGAGCAGGTATTTGGAGAAGAATAGGTTACTTATGAGACAGGCGTTCGGGCTTGAGCCAAACTGCCCTCGTTGCGACTCATCCTCATAGGTCGCTGAACCTGAAGGTCTTGTTA
>JAFAYS010000821.1 GCA_019240175.1 Chloroflexota bacterium
GCACAATAAAGCCCATGTGGCTGACCGACGAGTACGCAACCAGCTTCTTGATGTCGGTCTGAGCATAGGCGATCCACGCGCCGTAGACAATGCCGATCACCGCCAGCACACCGATCGCAAAGGCGAAATACTCCGATGCGCGCGGGAACAGCTGTAGGTTGAAGCGGATAAAGCCATAGCCGCCCAGCTTGAGCAGCACGCCGGCCAGAATCACCGAGCCCGGCGTCGGCGCTTCGGTGTGAGCATCCGGCAGCCACGAGTGGAACGGCCACAGCGGCACCTTGACCGCAAACGCGGCAAAGAAGGCCAGGAACAGCCAGCGCTCGGTGTTGGTATCCAGCGTGAACTGGCCCGAGCGAATCTGCGCGGCCATTTCGGGCACGCTAAAGCTTTGCTGGCCCCACAGCACATACAGCGCAATGATCGCCAGCAGCATCAGCACCGACGCCGCGAAGGTGTAAAGAAAGAACTTGACCGTCGCGTAGATCCGCCGGGAGCCGCCCCAGATGCCGATCAAGAAATACATCGGCACCAGCGTAAACTCCCAGAAGATATAGAACAGGAACAGATCCTGTGCCAGGAACACGCCGAGCATACCGGTTTCGAGCGCCAGCATAAACGCCTGGAACGCCCGCACCCGCGTGCTGATCGTGTCGAAGGTCGAGAGGATCGTAATCGGCGTAAGGAACGTCGTCAGCAGCACCAGCCACAGCGAGATCCCGTCGATGGCGAGGTAATAATCCACGCCAAACGCGTCGATCCACGGTACACGCTCGACCAATTGCAGGCCGGGATTGGCCGGATCGTACATGCCCAGGCCGGGGATTAGCGGTAGCGAGACCACAAAAACCACCAGGCTCCAGACAAATGCCAGTCGCTTGGCGCCCTGATCGCTGAGACCAGGGATCACCAGCAGCGCGAGCGCGCCGACCAGTGGCAGCCAAACGATTAAAGAAAGCAGAAAACTTTGCAAAGCTGTACCCTTAGTGTGTAAGGATCAACAGATCTCTTAGGCGGGCACTTGGACACTCCCGCCGCCTGAGCTAGCGCACCGTCATAAAGCCAAAGTAGCCGATCACCGCCAGCACGCCGATCAAGAAGACCAACGCATACGAGCGCACATAGCCGGTCTGCGCCTCACGCAGGCCAGCGCCGCCCAGGCCGATCAGCCGCGCCGCGCCGTTGACCAATCCGTCGATACCGCGCGGATCGAATACCCGCGACAGGAAGCGAGCGATCGCCTTGAAGGGCCGGATCACCACCGAGTCGTACACGTCGTCGGCGTACCAGCGCTGCTCGAAACCCTCGAAAAAGACGCCGAGCACACGCGCCAGCGGATCGCGGAAGGTCTTCTTCCATTGGCGTAGGGCATAGACCCGATACGCCACAAACAGCGCGCCCAGCGCCAGGATCACCGTGATCGACGCCAGCAACAGATCGAACTTCGGCGGCTCAGTCACCGCGCCCGTAACCTCGAAGACCGGCTCCAGGAAATGATCGAGGATATGCGCAAGCCCGATTCCCTCGAAGAACGGCAGATTGATCACGCCCGCCACCGCCGCACCGATCGCCAGGATCATCAGCGGCACCGTCATGATCGGCTCGCTCTCATGCGGATGATAGCTGTGATCGCGCTGCTCGCCCCAGAAAACCAGGAAGATCTGGCGGCCCATGTAGAACGCTGTCAGCACAGCCGTGATGATCAGGAAGATACCGGCGATCGTAAAGGTGCCGAAGCGTCCGCCGTGGAAGGCCGCGCCGATGATCTCATCCTTGGACCAGAAGCCGGCGAACGGCGCAATGCCTGCTAGCGCCAGCGTTCCAACCATATAGGTCCAGAACGTACGTGGCATGGCCTTGCGGAAGCCGCCCATGCGGCGCATATCCTGCACCTCATGCGCGCCGTGGATCACCGAGCCGGCACCAAGAAAGAGCAGCGCCTTGAAAACGCCGTGCGTCAGCAGGTGGAACATCGCGGCGGTGTACGCACCCATGCCGGCAGCCGCGACCATAAAGCCGAGCTGCGAGACCGTCGAGAACGCCAGCACGCGCTTGATGTCGTACTGACCGATCGCGATCGAGGCCGCCACAAACGCCGTCGCCGTGCCGATATACACGGTCAGCACCGAGACCGACTGCGACTGCAAAAAGATCGAGTGCGACCTGACGATCAGATACACGCCCGAGGTGACCATCGTCGCGGCATGGATCAGCGCCGAAGCCGGCGTCGGGCCGGCCATCGCGTCGGGCAGCCAGACCCACAGCGGAATCTGCGCCGACTTGCCGGTCACGCCGATCAGCATACAAAACGAGATCGCCGAGGCGATGAGCGTCGGGCCGAAGATCCACTGCACCTGCTGTCCGGCCAGCAGCTCAGCCGCGCGCGGAAAGATTCCGCCAAAGTTGAGTGTGCCGAAGACATAGAAGAGGGCCAGGATCGCCAGCATCAGGCCGAAGTCGCCGATGCGGTTGACGACGAACGCCTTCATCGAGGCGTAGCGCGCCTCTTTGCGCTCGAAGTTATGCCCGATCAGCAGGTACGAGCACAGGCCCACGCCTTCCCAGCCCAGGAACAGCAGCAGATAGTTGTTGGCCAGCACCAGGATCAACATCGCGCTGACAAACAGGTTGAGGTACACGAAGTAGCGCACAGGCCGCGCGTCGTGGGCCATGTAGCCGATCGAGAAGACATGGATCAGGCCACCAACGCCTGTGATCAGCAGCACCATGACCGCCGATAGCGGATCGAATAAAAAGCCGAACGGCACGCTCAGCGTCCCGGCCTGGATCCACTGCCAGAGCATAAAATCGACGCGCGTTTGCTCTTCGTGGGGCAGACCCGCCAGCGTGGCTGTGGCAACCAGCGCCAGCACAAAGGCCAGCAGCACCGCCGCACTGGCGATGAATCCGGCCCGTCGCCCGTCGCGGATCGCGAAGGTGTTGACCAGCGCGCCCAGCAGCGGCAGCACAATGATCAACGGGACAAGTGTATAAAGTAGCTCCACAAGATCCTTCCTCAGCAGTAAGAACCTAGAACTTAGAACCTAGAACCAAAAAGAATCTCTCTAGGTTCTTGGTTCTTGGTTCTTGGTTCTTCTCATCTAGCCCCGCATCGTGTTGACTTCGTCGACGTTGGTCGTGCGCCGGGTGCGGAAGATGCCGACCAGCAGCGCCAGACCGACCGCTACCTCAGCGGCTGCCACCGTAATCACAAAAAACGTCAAGATCTGGCCGTCGACATGGCCCCACTGGCGCGAAAACGCCACCAGCGCCAGATTCGCCGAGTTGAGCATCAGCTCAACCGACATAAAGACGACGAGCGCATTGCGACGCGTGAGCACGCCGATCACGCCGATGGTGAACAGAATGGCGCTCAGCATCACATAGTAATCGGTAGGAACCATCAGGTGCGCGCTCCTTCACGCTCGCGGCTCTTGATCGTCAGCACGACCGCGCCGATCAAGGCAACCAGCAACAAGACCGAAGTGATTTCAAACGGCAGCAGATAGGTGCTAAAGAGCGAGTTGGCCACAGCCTCCGCCGCGCCAATCTGCGTGTCGGTGGCGGGAGCCGCCGCAATCGCGGGCGAGTCTGCGCCCAGGATCGCGTAGCCAGCGATACTGACTAGCACCAGGCCCAGCACCAGCGCGACCGGCGTTTGCCAGGGCAGGCCGTTGACCTCCTCGCCTTTTTCTGAGCCGAGCAGCATGATCACGAACAAAAACAACACCATGATCGCGCCGGCATAGACCGTGATCTGGACCATCGCCAGGAAGGGAGCGTTGAGCAACAGGTAAAGTACGGCCACGCCGAAGAAATTGAGCACCAGCCAGAGCGCCGAGTGGACAGCATTATGGCTGAGCACCATCGCCGCCGCCGCGCCGATCGTGATAAATGCGGTAATCAGAAAGAGTACAAATTCCATGATTCTCTCCGCAACAAGAGACGAGTGACGACCGGCTATGTTACCACAAACGTCACTCGTCTCTCGCAGTCGTCGCAGCTTACAACTCCATTTGCGCCGGTGGATTCGGCGGACGATTCAGATTTTGGAGGATCGGCGGCGGCTCGCCCCAACCCTTGTCTTCGGGCACCAGCAGCATTTCTTTGGTGTACACCGCCGACTTGCGATCGTAGAACGACAGCTCGTACTGATGCTCAAGCACAATCGCGTTGGTCGGGCAGGCGTCCTCGCAGTAGCCGCAGAAGATGCAGCGGATCATATTGATCTCGTACTTGGCCGCGTAGCGCTCGCCGTAGCCGACCGGATTATTGGGATTATTCTCGGCGGGCTCGACATAGATCGCGTCGGCGGGACAGGCCGCCGCGCAGAGTGAGCAGCCGATGCAGCGCTCTTTGCCGTCCTCGTAGCGCTTCAGTTCGTGCTTGCCGCGAAACCGCTCGCGCACCGGACGCTTGACCTCGGGATACGAGATCGTGACCGGACGCTGGAACAAATATTTAGCGGTGGTTCGCAGCCCCTTGATCAAATCAAACATGCTCTACTCCTACCGCACCGCGCCGAACAGGCCGGCGATGTACGGACTCATGCCACTCGTCAGCACCGCGCCGACCGCTGTGATCGCCACCAGCGCCAGCGAGAGCGGCAG
>JAFAYS010001105.1 GCA_019240175.1 Chloroflexota bacterium
GACCGCGCGGGCAAACTTGGTGGCGGGCAGCAGTCGCAGCGTGCCCCAGGTCGACGTGTCGGTATCCTGGCGATTGCCCGTGTCGTTCCAGGAGCGCGGCGCGTCCGGCCGGCTCCCGTCGGTGAAGCGAATATCAAAGCCGATCGACTGATTCTCCGCCAGGCTGCTCTTCAGCCGAATCGCCGCCTCAACGTGATAGCCCGTGGCCGTCTTCGACACCTTGGCGTCGACGCCGCGCGACTGGTAGCGATCACGCCCGATGGTGTAGCGCGCATCGTCGGGCTGGTAGCTGCTGGTCTTGTTGTTGTTCTCGTCGACAAACACATCGATGCGATCAGCGCGATCGTTGGTCGCGTCCTGCACATCCGCCAGCACGTACAGATAGCGCCCGCTCCACAGCAGCTTGAAGCTGGCCTTGTCGCCGACATTGGTCGCCGGCAGCATATCCCACAGCAGATCGGCTTTACCGTCGAGCTTGGGCTCACTGCGCGGCACATCGCGCTCTTGCATCAACACCGGCAGCCGCGACGGATCGACGACGCCCCAGTAGGCGTATTTGGCCTGCTGCTGCTCGTCGAAAAGCAGCGGCAGATCCAGACGATCGATCGGAAAGGTCTTAAGCCAGGTATGATCGTCGGCCATGCCCCAGAAAATCACCCAGCTGATGTGATCTTTTTGGCGCTTGAAGACCTCGAAGATTTCTTTGTAGCGATAGCCCTGCTTGAGCAAAATCTCGTCGGGAACAGTCGTGTAGCTGTCGCTGCTGTTGGTGTACACGCTCATATCCAGCTCGGTGATCTGATTGTCCAGGCCGAGACCGGCAAACAGCTGGATCGTCTGCTCGATCACTGCGGCGGAGGGACTTTCGACGTTGATGTGCATCTGGTGGCCCACGCCGTCGATCGGCACGCCCTGGGCTTTGAGATCGCGGACCAGGTTGTAGATGCACTCACGCTTGCGGGTATCGGTGGTGCTGTAGTCGTTGATAAACAGCCTGGCGTCGGGCGCTACCTCACGCGCCACACGGAAGGCCGTCGCGATAAAGTCCAGGCCCGTGAGCGTGTACCAGGCGCTGCGGCGCATACAGTCGGCCTGCGCCGGATCGATCACCTCGTTGACCACGTCCCAGCTGTCGATGTCGTCCTTGTAGCGGCCAACCACCGCGCGAATATGCGCTTCCAGGCGCTGTAGCAGCAGCGCTTTGGTCGCAGGGCCGGGCTGAAGATCGTTGCCGCTGGCGTCTTTGAAGAGCCAATCCGGGTTTTGCTGATGCCAGACCAGCGTATGGCCGCGCATCTGCATGTTGTTGGCGCGCGCAAACTGCACCAGCGTATCGGCATCGGTCCAGTTGAACTGGCCTTCCGCCGGCTGGATCAGGCCGGGCTTCATCACGTTTTCGGCGACAATGCTGTTGAAATGGCGCTTTAGCAGCTCGACATGGCGGCTGGAATCCAGCTGGCTCGGCTCGATCGCGGCACCGATCGGGAAGTAGGCGGCCAGCGTTTGATAGACTGAGGGAATATCGGTCTGGATCGGCGGTAGCGGCTGCGCTGGTACATAGGTCATGGCAAAATCATCAAGGTAGAACGCGGGCGTACCGCTGGCGGACTCGATATAGATCGAGAGTGCGTCGACGGTGTTACTCAGCGTGTAGGCGGCCTGGAGGTTGATCCACTGGCCGGCGGTGACCAGCGTGTTGCCCACGACGGTGTCGTAGCTCTGGTTGCCCTCGTAGCCGCGCTGAACGCTGACACGCAGATTGGCGTCGGCCTCGCCGGGAGCTAGCTTGACCCACACCGAGATCTGATATTTTGCGCCTCGGGTCATGTCGTTGAGGATGTTGCGGCTCGGGCCGTCGTAGGTGTTCTGGCGTCCGGTGGTCAGCAGGCTATAGCTACCGCCGTGCCGGTCGGCATTAGTCACGGCTACGGTCTCGCCACCGATGCGCGCGGCCCAGCCCTGCGTCGTGCCGTCCTCGAAGTCGCTGGTGAAGCCGGGAGCCGGATCGCCGCCTGGATCGGAGGAAAGCTGCGTGATCAACAGATCGTCGAGGTAATACTGGCTGGTTGGATCGGAGCTTTCGACGTAGAGCTGAGGTGCCGAGGAGCCCGCCGCGAAAGTGTACTCACCCGCCAGCCTGACCCACGCCGCATCGCTCACGTTATCGCTGGCGACCTGAGCCCACTGCGTGCCGTCGGCGGCCTCGCGCTGAACGGTGATCTTCAGCGTGCTAGCCGGCTGCCCGGCTACGAGCCGCACGTAGCCTTCGACGGCGTAGGTCACGCCCGGCTGGAAGCGGCTGGCGAGATCCAGGCTCGGGCCGTTCCACTCGGCGGTGCGCCCGGTAGTTTTCAAGCTGCGCGTGCCGCTGTGGCTGGCCTCGGTAACGGCGGCAAGCGTGACGCTGCCGCGCGGCCCCCAGCCCTGCGTCGTGCCATCCTCGAAATCGCTCTGCACCAGCACAACCGGCTCAGCGGCGTGGGTGGTCTGCGGCATCAAGCTGCGCGGAGCCAGCAAGCTGATCAGGATGATCAGGATCATTCCCATGCGTACCCGTGTCGACATCGACAAACCTCCTCGTCGATTTTTGGACAACATCGAACCATGTCATGTGGCACGGCCACACAACCATACTTGCGGCGATCTGATGTAGATGCTATGGCTTGGACCAGGCGTCCATGAGCTTGGGCGGCCTGGGCGGGGTAGGCGTTCCGATTAAATCCTTATACTCGGTGACACCAGCGCAGCGCGTTGGCGATCACAGCTTGATAGGATGGCTGGAGCCAGACGTCAAGATTGTGGCCGGGCGTCAGCAGACATACGCGTCCAGCGCCTTCGTGCCGCGTCCAGCCGCCGGGCTGCGTGCCGTGCTCCGAGCGAGTGGTCAGAAAAACATCTGCCTGCTCGTCGTCTAGGGTCATGTGGTAGTGTTCGTCGACGAGGGTGAAGGACTCAGCATTTGAGGTCAGCGGATGTTGCGGTCGTGGCTCCATCGTGACCGCGCACTGCGGCGGATGATGGAGAAACGCGCCGCCCATCAGTCCGCGCATGGTCGGCAGCTCGGCGTTGCTGGCTGAGCCGGAGTGGATCACCACCAAGCCGTGGCCCTCCCGCACATAGTCCAGGAACGCCGCCTGCACCGCGTTGTCGATCCACGGGCTCTGGTCGCTGGCCGAGGTGTGGTTCATCTTGGCGAAGAGCACTGCCGGGTAGCTGCGCATGCGTTCGGCGGACCACTCAGCCGCGTGCTCGATCCAGTCGAACGCAAAGCCGGCCTCGGCGAGCGGAGCAAGCCCTGCGCGAACAACGCGCGCCGGATGCCAGTAATCGTCACACAAAACCAGCGTTCGCACGTGATCATCTCCTCAACGCGCCGCGCTGCTGCCCACGCCGCGTGCCATGACCCGATTTCTAGACCAACTACCGATCAACGCACAGGTCGCGTCTGGTAGAATGGCCTGCGAGCGCCGCTTCAGAAAATGACCAGGAAAGCGCTTGCATGCATGAGTATAATTTGTGGATGCAGCACTGTCAAGGAAGATGTACTGTCGCCTTGACAGCGATTTCCTGAGCCACCATAATGCGGGAAAGCAATAAGGGCAGCTATGGACAAGCACATCACCATCGAAGATATCGCGCGGCAGGCTGGCGTCTCGACCAGCACGGTTTCGCGCGTGCTCAACGGCACAAAGCCCGTTGCCGAAGATAAACAAGCGCTGGTTCTGGCGGCGGTCGAGCAGCTTCAGTACCGTCCAAACGCGGTCGCGCGTGGCCTGGCGCGTGGTCGCTCGATGACTGTGGGCGTGCTGGTACAAGATATCAGCAGCCCGTTCTTTGCCAATATGGTACTGGGCATCGAGCAAGGGCTTGATCCTGCGGGCTACCGGCCTATGCTGACGACCACGCACTGGCGCAACGATAACGAAGAAGACGAGGTGCGCTCGCTGCAGCTGCTGCTTGAGCGCCGAACCGACGGCCTGATCGTGCTGGGCACTAACATTCCCGACGAGAAGCTGCGCGCGGTGGCGGCGGAAGTGCCGCTGATCGTGGTGGCGCGGCGTGTGGCCGGGCTTGAGCCGCAGTGCCTATATGTCGATAACCAGGGCGGCGGCTACCGCGCCACGCGCTATCTGATCGGCCTGGGCCACACGCGTATCGCGCATATTCGCGGGACGAAAGGCCATCCCGACGCCGCCGATCGCGAGGCCGGTTACCTTCAAGCCTTACAGGAGGCTGGGCTGCCGATCGACGAGCGGCTGATGGTCGACGCGCAATTTACCGAGGAGTCGGGGCTAGCCGGCGTCGAGGAGCTGATCGCGCGCGGCGAGCGTTTCACGGCGATCTTCGCGGCCAACGACCAGTCGGCGTACGGTGTGATGCTGGGGCTGTTCAACCATGGCTACCGCATCCCAGGCGACGTTTCGGTGGTCGGCTTCGACGATCAGTTTCTTTCGGCGTACACGCTGCCGCCGCTCACCACAATCCATCAGCCGTCTGAGGATATGGGCAAAGTAGCTGCCGAAGGCCTGCTGCGTCTGTTGGGCAATCAGGCTCCGCACATGTCGCTCTTCCCCGCCGAGCTGACGATCCGCAAGTCGGCGATGCGGATTCGCCAGAGCGAGTAGAGCGCTTAGGCTGAAATTGACGGCACGTGCTCACCTGAGCGCAGCATTCGGGGCGTATTGCATACGCCCCTACGAACCATCCACAGGTTATTTCCTCTTATGTCCACCTAAATACACACCTCCACTCCCCTCATTTCAACCAACAGGAAATCGCTGTCACAAAATTGCTACAATTGGTCTCGTAGTCCTCAACTCATCATTCTACAAAATGATAATCGATCCAAAGAGCCGCGCCAGAAGCCGATATAGCTAATGATCTTGCTTTGATTGATACCTGCTCACATCTGATGAGCGGGCGGCTTTGGAATGCTTAGATGGCTGTTTAAGCATTGGATCTTGTCTATGAATGGTTGACAAGATTAACAACGCTTGCTAGTATGTGAAAGCGCTTTCCCGATCTGGCCTGAAGTTACAAAGCATCGGCTGTCTCTTCTACTCGTTCACCGCGAATGTGAGTAGCGGGAGGGAGGAATCAAGTATCTGGCGAATAGGTGTAGCTCGCGCCCTCAGTACAACCGCTGTTTGACTCTGCCAATTTGGTTGAAGGATGACCTTCGATCCACGTGAGTCTTTAGGAGAGATGTATGAAGTACGTACAACGGTGTATGCCGCTCCTCGCGCTGATCATGATCTTTACGCTCGTTGCCTGCGGCAGCCCAGCCGCGACGAATGAAGGCGCTGCTAGCCCGTCCGCAGCCGCCAACACTGGTGGCGAAGGTGCCGCTAGCCCATCCGCAGCTGCCAGCGCCGGCGGTGAAGCCAGTTCTTCAGATGCCCCTGCCGCGTCCGGCGATGCCGCTCCCTCGCCCACGCCGGAGCCCACCAACGGGCAGACCAGCAACTACGACTCCGCCGCGACCAAGTTCACTTTCTGGATCATGCCCAACGGCCCGCAGCCGATCGTGAACGCGCAGAAGCAGGCCGAAGCGTTCACGCAGGCCAACCCCGATATCGGCATTCGGCTTGAGCTGATCGACTGGTCGGTGGCCTACAACCAGATCCAGACCTCGCTGCAAGGCGGTGCCGACGCGTGCGTGACGCAGATGGGCACAACCTGGGTCAGCGGTTTCCAGCCGCTCGGCGGCCTGCGCCCCTTCACGGCTGACGAGATCGCGTCGATGGGCGGGCCGGAAGCGTTTGTCGAGGCATCCTGGACAACCACGCATCAGGAAGGCAACGAAGAGATCGTGGCGATCCCGTGGTTCGTGGACGCGCGCGCCCTGGCCTTCCGCAAAGATCTGCTCGAAAAGGCCGGCCTGACCAAAGAAGAAGCCTTCAAAGATCTGGCGACCTTCGAGACCACCTTGCAGAAGGTCAAAGAAGCGAACCCCGACATCGCGCCGTTTGCTCACACCGGACGCGGCGACTGGAACGTGATCCAGAACGCCTCGATGTTCATCTGGAACTACGGCGGCGATATTCTGACGCCCGATAACAAACAGGCCGCCTTCAACTCGGATCAGGCCGTCGACGCGGTCACCTTTGCGGCGAGCCTGTACGGCAAAGGCTTGACGCCTCCCGACGCACCCGAGATCAACACGACCCAGGCCGAGAACAAAGTCTCGGAGGGCACAGCCTTCTCGACCGTCACCGGCCCCTGGACCGTCGGCAACGTGAACGCTGCGGCGGATGCAGGCGGCTGGCAGAACCGTGAGGTCGCCGCCAACATGGACTTCGTGGAGTGGCCGGCTGGACCCGGCGGTCAGTACGCCTTCGTGGGTGGCAGCCAGCTGGGCATCTTCAACGAGTGCCAGTATCCTGACGAGGCGGTCAAGCTCGTGCAGTTCCTGACCAGCCAGGAGTCGGTGGTGCCCTACACCAAGGTCGCGGGCTTCCTGCCGGCGCGGCTTGAGGCCCAGAAAGATCCGGCCTTCAACACGCCGGCCTACCAGGTCTTCCAGGCCGCCGCTGCCAAGGGCAAAGTTCCGCCGACGATCGCGCAGTGGGGCGGCGTTGAGAACGTGATGCGCACGGCGCTCGAAGGCGTCTGGGAAGATGTCGCGGCATCGCCGGGCACGCCGATCGACGAGGCGAAGGTTAAGGCACGGCTGGATGCCGGCGCGCAAAGCGTCAACGAGCTCCTGACTACGCCCTAGCA
>JAFAYS010000520.1 GCA_019240175.1 Chloroflexota bacterium
TGTCCAGCCGCGTCGACGTGATCGTCGTCGCCGAAACGTTGATCCGCCGCTCAACCAGCGCCCGGCGCAGCGCTTCGACGCGCTTACCGGTCACGCTAAAGGTCACAATCCCGCAGCGCTCGACGCCAAGATCGCGCACCGTCACGCCGGGGATCTCGCTCAACTGAGCCCGCAGCAGCGCCGCCAGCTCTTGCACTCGCTCGTAGATCGCAGGCAAGCCCCACGCCAGCGCGTAGTCGATCGCCACGCCCAGCCCGATCTTGCCCGCGTAGTTGGTCTCCCAGTTCTCGAAGCGCCGCGCATCGGGCCGGATCGCGAAACGATCGGGCGCGACCCATTCCGCCGCGTGCAGATCCAGGAACGGCGGCTCCAGCCGATGGAGCACGTCGCGCCGAACATAGAGCAGGCCGGTACCGCGCGGCCCGCGCAGAAACTTGCGCCCTGTCGCCGAGAGCATATCGCAGCCAATCTGCGCGACGTCGATCGGCATCTGCCCGACCGACTGGCAGGCGTCCAGCAGATACAAAATTCCGTGCTCACGCGCAATCGCGCCGATCTCAGCCGCCGGATTGACCAGGCCGCCGTTAGTCGGCACGTGCGTGACCGCGATCAGCTTCACGCGCTCATCGATCATTCCGCGCAGCGCCTCGACCGAAAGCTGGCCGTGCTCGTCGTTGGGGATCACCTCCACGATCGCGCCGGTCCGCTGGGCAACCTGCAAATAAGCGATGTAGTTGCTGGCATACTCGGCCATCGCCGTCAAAATGCGATCACCAGCCTTGAGCGGCACGGCATAAAACGCCATGTCCCAGGCGCGCGTCGCGTTCTCCACCACGGCGATCTCGTCGGCCTGACAATTGAGCAGCGTGGCCGTCGCGTCATACACGCGCTCAAGCGCCGCGTGCGCCTGCTCCGCCGCCTCGTAGCCGCCGATGCTGGCCTCAAGATCCAGATGCGCCTTGGTCGCGTCGAGCACCTGACGCGGCATCAGCGCCGCGCCGGCGTTGTTCAAATGCAGCACATGATCGCAGCCCGGCGTGTCGGCACGGGCGCGCGTAACATCGAAAGGCATAAAAACTCCGCTTTGCACAGCTGATCCCTCTTCCCAAGCGCCACAGTATAGCATCCCTCCGCAGATCCGATCACGGCCTACTCTGCCCAACGTATTGTCCACGAGCAGTGCGTACGGTACAATAGCGCTAGTTCTATTTTGCACAAACCAGCTGTTGTTGCCAAACAGCGCCTGGTACGAGGATAGCGCTATGTTATCTGCGCACATTGATGATCTTTTACAGCGCGCCAGCGAAGGACAGCGCCTGAGCCCCGAAGAAGGGCTGCTGTTGTATCGCGAGGCCGACCTTAACGATCTTGGACTGGCTGCGAGCGCGGCACGACAGGTTCGCACTCCCGGCAAGATCGTTACCTACCTGGTCGATCGCAACATCAACTATACCAACGTCTGCACCACCAACTGCAGCTTCTGCGGCTTTTACCGACCACCGGGCCACGTCGAGACCTATGTTCAAACCTTTGAGCAGATCGGTGAGCGCGTGGCGGAGCTGGTACGCGTGAACGGCAGCCGCATCTTGATGCAGGGCGGCCACCATCCCGATCTACCATTCGACTATTACACCGGCCTGCTGAGCTATCTGCGCCAGCACTACCCATCGATCGAGATCGACGCGTTCTCGCCCTCCGAGATCGAAAACTTCTCCGAACTGTACGGCATGACGATCCGCGAAGTGTTGACCGAGCTTAAAGCCGCTGGTCTGGCCGGATTGCCCGGCGGCGGCGCGGAGATCCTGGACGACGAGATCCGCAGCCGGGTTTCGCCCAAGAAGCAGAAGGCCGACGACTGGATCAACGTTATGCGCGAGGCACAGGCGCTCGATCTGGCCACCAGCGCCACAATGGTGATCGGCTTTGGCGAAGACCTCAACCATCGCATGAACCACTTCATGCGCCTGCGCGATCTGACCGACGAGAGCCTGGCTGCGCATGGCAACGGATTTACCGCATTTATCGCCTGGCCGTTGCAGCATTCGGAGATGACCTCGATGGGCCGCAGCCGCTTCAAAGAAAGCTTCGGCGCGACGCCCGTCGAGTACCTGCGGCATATGTGTATCGCGCGCATCATGCTCGACAACATCAAGCATATGCAAGCCTCGTGGGTCACCATGGGGCCGAAAGTCGGGCAGGTCTCGCTGCACTACGGCATCGATGACATGGGCTCGACCAAGCTTGAGGAAAATGTGGTCTCGCAGGCCTCGCACGATACCTACCAGCGCATGAGCGAGCGTGATCTGCACCAGCTGATCCGCCAGGCGGGTTACATTCCCGCCAAGCGCGACACGCGCTACAACACGCTCAAGGTCTTTGAGTCACCCGAGGATCTGCCGGATCTGCCGCCACCGCTGCCATCGCCACAGTCCAAGGTAACGATCCAGCTCACGCCGCGCTAAAAACACAACAGGAAACGCCTAACCA
>JAFAYS010000544.1 GCA_019240175.1 Chloroflexota bacterium
GGTCGATCGCGCAGGCCTACTTCGATCGCGAAACTGCCTGGTTTCGGGGCATCTACGCCGACGATGTGCCGGTCGGGTTTGTGATGCTGAGCGACGATCCCGCCAAGCAGGAGTATTTTCTGTGGCGGTTTATGATCGATGCGCGCTACCAGGGCCATGGCTACGGACGGCGCGCGATCGAGCGGCTGGTCGAGTACGTCAGGACACGGCCCGGCGCAAAGAAGCTCCTGGTGAGCTGCGTTCCCGGCGACGGCAGCCCGTGTCCTTTCTACGAGAAGCTCGGCTTCGCGTACACGGGCGAGCAAGACGAGGACGAGCTAGTGATGAGCATGGATCTTTAGTCGGCTTTGCGGTCTCGGGGAGGTAGCAGGAGTGGTCACGGTGACGCTGGATGCGGATCTGCGGCGGAAGGTGCCGGCGCTGGCGCTGGGATTGGTGGAGGCGGAGCAGCTCCAGGTTCAACTGCACGATCCTGGACTATGGACGATGTTGGAGGAACTGGGCGAGCGGCTACGGGTTGAGCTCAAGGGCAAAGTCGCAGCCGATCGGCCTGAGATTGCCGCGACGCGCCGAGCCTACCGCGCGCTGGGCGACGATCCCACGCGCTACCGGCCAGCCAACGAGGCGCTGCTACGGCGGGTGCTTGGAATGCGCGCGCTGCCCCAGATCAACACGGTCGTCGATATCAACAACTATGTGTCGCTGGCCAGCGGCTTTGCGATCGGCTGCTACGACGTCGCAACGATTGGCGGCGCTGTCACGGCGCGCGCTGGACGTGATGGCGATCAGTACGCGCCGATCGGCAAGGAAACCGTCGATGCGACCAATCGTCTGGTGCTGGCCGATGCGCACGGCATTTTCGGCAGCCCCACTGCCGACTCGCAGCGCACGATGGTCACGCCCGCGACGCACCAGGTGCTGTTTGTGATCTTTGGCTTTGAGTCGTCGCAGGCAGCGCTGGCTCAGGCTGTGGATCAAGTGGCGGATTTGCTGGGCAGGTTTTGTGCGGCGCAAATTCTGGATCGGCGGGTGCTGAGCGAGTAGCCTGAGCGCCGGACTGAGCGATAGGAAGCGTATGGCAGCCGAGCAGCGCGCCGGCATCACATATCAAAGCGCAGGATTGGCGCATGAAGCGCAGCAGCAGATCGCGGATCGTGTGCTCCAACGTCGCGCGATGGGCTCGATGCTGCTGGCGATGCTGGTGATGTTGCTGGGACTGCCGCTGCATCTTCCTAGCTTGAGCGCTCACGGCGATCATAGCGGCGCGGCGCGGCTCCTGGTTTGGCTGAGCGCCCTGCTGACGCTCTGGACGCTGTGGATTACGCGGCACGTTTTCGGGAATGCCTGGCTGAGGCTCCGGCGGCGTGATTTCGGCGCGGCAGAGCTTGTGTCTGTGTGCGCGCTGGCTGCTTTCGTCGCCAGTCTTCCAGCGCTGCTTGTTCACCGCACGCCGATGTACTTCGATGTGTCCGCGATGGCGCTGGCCTGGCTCGTCGCAGGTGAGGCGCAAACGTCAGCGATCCAGCGGCGCTTTGTCTCGGCATGTGAGCAGCTTGTACCGCTGCGTTTTCAGCCTCAGATGGTGTCAGTACCGGCTGTGCCACGTGGCGATCGAACTGCTCGCTGGCTCGGCCTGACGATTTTAGTCTTCTCGATCTCGGTGGTAAGTGTGCAGATCTTGCGCGGCGGTAGTGGTATGTCTGCTCTGCTGGCTGGGCTGTCCGCTGTGGCCGTAGGCTGTCCGTGTACGCTCGGTATTGCCAGATCGTCGGCGTGGGAGGCGGGCGTTGAGCGCGCTGCCGTGCTGGGATGGCTGCTGCCTTCGGGCGCGGCCCTGGGCCAGATCGCGGCAGATCCGCAGCTAGTCAAAGAGTACGCGCTCAAGCTCGGCGCGGCAGATCACGCGGCTCTGATGGCGCTGGCGCAGTTGGTCGAGCGCACGATCCGCTGGAATTATCTATCGGCGATCGGCTTGAATCTCGCGCTGCTCCCACTGGCGCTGTTCGGACCGCCGCCCTCGCTCCTGCCAGCCGCGACGATGGTGCTGGCGCGCCTGCTGATCGCCTGGACCACACGAACGCTCAGGTTGCCAGGCTCGGGTACAATCGCGATGATGCGTTAAACGGAAAGGAACACAACATGCAAGTCTTCGGCCTGGATATCGGCGGCTCTGGCGTTAAAGGCGCGCCCGTGGATATTGCAAGCGGCACCCTGCTGGCGGAGCGCTTCCGTATTCCCACGCCTCAACCCGCAGCGCCGCACGCGCTGATCGCGACGGCTGCCGAGGTGGTTCGCCATTTTGGTTGGGAAGGCCCGGTCGGCTGTGGATTTCCGGCTGTGCTGAAGGCTGGCGTCGTCAAAACTGCGGCCAATATTGCGCCCGAGTGGATCGGCTTTGATCTTGGCGCAGGGCTGCGCGAGGCGCTGGGCTGTCCCGTTACCGTGCTGAACGATGCCGACGCCGCCGGTCTGGCCGAGATGCGCTGGGGCGCGGGGCGGGGCGTCGACGGCCTGGTGCTGATGGTCACGCTGGGCACCGGCATTGGAACGGCACTCTTTGTCAAAGGCCAGCTTGTGCCGAATACCGAGCTGGGCCACATCGAAATTCGCGGAAAAGATGCGGAGCTGCGCGCCTCGGATCGGGTGCGCGAGCAGAAGGAGCTCAGCTGGAAAGAGTTCGCCAAGCGCGTCGACGAGTATCTGCTCACGATGGAGCGGCTCTTCTGGCCGGATCTGATCATCATCGGCGGCGGCGTGAGCAAATACGCCGATAAGTTCATTCCACGGCTCAGCACATCGGCTCAGGTTGTGCCGGCGCAGATGCAGAACAACGCCGGGATCGCGGGCGCGGCCCTGACAGCCGTGCCGGAAGCGCCGGTGCCGGCCCAGCCGCCGGTCGCGACCGAACAATAGCGCGCGACGTGCCAATTCACACATAACAAAAAGGACGGGGCGAACCCGTCCTTTAGCGTTTTTTAGGTGAGTGCTTTAGAAGGATTGCTCCGGCACCGAGGGCGCTACCGTGGCGCTGCCACGCGGCGGAATGCGCAGCCACCAGAAGGAGAACAGGCCCAGCGCTGCCAGGATCACGCCGATGATCGCAAACACGGTATCCGCGCGGCCCTCGCCGATCTTGGTCATCAGTGCGCCAATCGAGAAGCCAACGCCCGAGGAAACTGTGACAACACTTGCCACACGACCCAGCATCGCGCGCGGCGCTTCTTCCTGCATCACGGTGCGAATACACGTGAAGATCAGGCTATTGGCTACCCCTTCCAGGAAGACCAGCGGGATCGCCATCAGCAGCAGCACGGTCCAGGGACTTGTAGTATTCTCTGAATTAGTGCCAAATGCCAGCATTGATGCGTCGATACCAAACGTCGCACCGATACGTGGCACAAGCCCGATAAGCACGATACTTAGGCCAAAGGTAAACAGTCCCGTCGCCAGCAGCTTCCAGCGCGGAATATGCTGGCCCCAGCGTCCTAGCGCCAGTACACCGATCGTAACACCGCCCGCCAGCGCACCTTCCAGCACCGGGAAGCCAACCTCAGCCGTACTGCCGAGCTTGTCAACTGTTAAAGGCAACGTGAGCGCTCCCAGCAGCATAAAGTTCAACGGCACAAAGAAGCTCAGCATCACAATCTTGCGCAGCAGCGATGATTTTCTGACGGTGTTCAGCCCGGCC
>JAFAYS010000565.1 GCA_019240175.1 Chloroflexota bacterium
CTTTTAGGGCTTGCTACCATTCAGAAAAGCTTAGGCTGGTGTGTTCTCTGAATCATAACAGGCGCAGCGGTTTTATGCGCTTCCGTTTCTCTTTTACCCCGAGCCGGCAAAGTCGTCAACGTTTGCCGCGCATCACGGCACATCATTTGCAGAATACCAGGCACGCTAGCAGGTGCGACAGCGGCTCTCGTAAAAGCACATAAACTCTGTCTACCGAACACACGCTGTGAACACGACCGTAGCGGCGCACAGCCGGCGTCCTGGCGGGCGGAGCTAGACGTTTGGCGACGTATGGCTGGGTTATAATAGCCGCCTACGCTAAAGGAGCCATACATGCGTACTCCACTGATTGCTGGAAACTGGAAGATGTACAAAACGGTTGCCGAGGCCGTGGAGCTGGTCGAGGCGCTGCTGAAAGAGGTTGAGGTTGGCTATGCCGACGATCGCCAGGTGCTGATCTGCCCGCCGTTTACCGCGCTCTATCCGCTCGCGCCGCTGCTGGCGGAAAGTCCCGTCGCGCTCGGCGCACAGAATATGTATCCGGCGTCTCAGGGTGCGTTTACCGGCGAGGTCTCGCCCGTGATGCTGCAAGAGATCGGCTGTAGCTTTGTGATCCTGGGCCACAGCGAGCGCCGCCAGGTTTTTGGCGAGACCGACGAGCTGATCAGCAAAAAGGTCCAGACCGCGATCGACTATGGCCTGACGCCGGTGCTGTGTATCGGCGAGACCAAGCCGCAGCGCGACGGCGGTGAGGCCGAGGCTGTGACACTGGGTCAGCTGCGCGCAGGTCTGGGTGGCCTGGCTGCCGAGCAGATCCAGGACATCGTGATCGCCTACGAGCCGGTGTGGGCGATCGGCACTGGTGATACCGCCACGCCCGCCGATGCGCAGGCCATGCACGCGGCAATCCGCGGCGCGCTGTCCAGCCACTACGGCCCCGAGACGGCAGACGCGGTGCGGATTTTGTATGGCGGCTCAGTCAAGCCCGACAATGTCGATACGCTGATGGCCCAGCCCGATATCGATGGCGCGCTGGTTGGCGGTGCTTCGCTGCAGGCCGAGAGCTTTTTGCGGATCGTTAATTTTCGCTAGCGGGAGTTGAGGCACAGCGCTGTAGGGTACGACACGGCGGATCGGAAGGCGGATCTTTCCGAGCAATGGCTGATAGATGCGCGAGGCTGGCGCAGGGCGCGATGCGGCGCTGATCAGCAGGAAGGTTATGTTGGGAGTAACGCTGCCACAATCGGTTATGCAGGAGCTGTATATTCTGCTTCAGTCGCTGGTCGCGCTGCTGCTGGGCGGCCTGCTGGGCTGGGAGCGTGAGTCGGCGGGGAAATGGGCCGGGCTGCGCACGCATATGCTGGTCTGTCTATCAGCGATGATGTTTGTTCGCGTCGGGCAGTTCTTGATCGCCGACTCGCAGCAAGATCTCGATCCCAACACGCTGCGTACCGATCCTGTGCGCATCATCGAGGCGATCGTGGCCGGCGTGGCGTTTCTGGGCGCGGGCACCGTTTTTCGCGATCGTGATGCCGCCAAAATGCGTGGCCTCACAACTGCCGCGTCGCTGCTGGTGGTCGCGCCGATCGGCGTCGCGGTGGCGATCGAGCGCTATGTGCTGGCGGTTGGCGCGACGCTCCTGACGCTTTTTGTGCTGCGGGTGATGCTCAGATTCGAAGTGATGATGAATAGCCCGCGTGGTAAGCAAATGCCCTCAAAGGATTAACCGACAAGCATCGCCGACAAAGGATTGTTGTATGGCCCTTCGTTCGCTACGCGGAAAAGCCTTCGCCGATACGGTTCGCGAACATGTCGATCTGCCGCTGCACGTGCTGGTTCGCGCGGTCCGCTCCGATGACCTACCCAAGCTCGAGTGGTTTGGCTCGTTGGCGCATTGGCGCGATGTTAACCGCCGCACCTTCAACGATCACCAGGCCGGGCTGCGACTGATGTTTGTCGCGGATGTGCAGAATTTTCCGGTCGGCCAGGTCGTGATCGACGTGACCTCGCACGAGTACTCGTATCTCTACGCGCTGCGCGTGATGGAGCCGTTTCGTGGGCTGGGCATCGGCACAGAGTTGATCAAGACCGGCGAGCATGTCGCGCGCAGCCATGGCTTTCGCCAGATCCAGCTGGCGGTGGAAAAAAGCAATACGGCGGCGCGCAAACTCTACGAGCGCATCGGCTTTGAGATCTTTACCCAGCGCGTGGACGTGTGGTCATACATCGATCATCTCGGTCAGACACACTGGGTCCATGAGGATGTGTACGGTATGCGCAAGCTGATCCATGCTTGAGTCGGCGTCTCGACCACGCTGCGGCGAGTAATGCACAGCATCGCGTGACTTATCCACATCACTATCGAAGGTAGTTGTGGAAAACCTGGGGATTGTGTGGGAAAAGTTGTGATTAATTCGCCGATTTCTCGCGCCGCCATCCTCAGCATTTCCTCAGCTTTATCTCAACTCTTTCTCAAGTTGGAGAGCTAAGATACAAGTGCGAACCAGGACGGGCCGACGATGGGCTGGACACTCCCATCCTCCAAGCTACAAGAGCTGCACATTGGACACTGTGCGGCTCTTGTGGTTTTAACGCGCTTTTTTGTTACAATGGCTGCGGACCCGTGATCCAAACAAACGCACAACCTCCTTTCCACATGTGTTCACTTCGCCGTGGCCGATCTATGGTTCCTACCCTCAATCTCAACGATGATCTTCTGGGCCGCGCCAAGACGCTGAATCATACGGCTAGAACCAGCCTTCCTGTAAGACGCTGTGAATTGAACTGCGCGCGAGGCAGGCGGTAGCAGCACCTTGTAATTGGCCTGGTGGTTTATGGACCATCCGAGTGAAATGAGATTGTCATGTATAGCTTTACCGCTCGGGCGACCGCTGTAGAAGAACTCACCGATCTGGAGACCTTTGTCGTCGCGCTCTATGATGATCCGGAGTCGCCAGAATATTGGATTGAGATTCAAAAGCCGCTTGAGGTTGATGATCAAGATCGAGAGCTCGGTATGGATACGTACTGCCTATCACTGGCTGACGGAAGAACCCACTACGGAGGGATTACAGCGATCCAGATTCAGGGCGATCGACTTTCCATCGAGATTGATGCGCAGGCGGCGCGGGTGCTTGACGAAGATGGATTCGTCATTTTCTTTGATATTCCCCTGGATCAGGTCGATGCCGTCGAGGATGGTTTGGTCACGGTCTTTGAGGATGAGCCCAGCCCACCAGTTATCACCGTGAACCGCTAACGATGGCTTGGGTATGCCCTTCTCAGGTACGAGACGGAACGTAGTCCAGGAGTTCATGCGTTAGTCTTCTGTGATCAGCCTGACTTTCGGTTTTCTCACCAAACGCAACTTAACCGATCGCACAGCTTCCGCGCGTGCTCGGAGGCGCTGCTACGCATTTAGTCCATTGCAGAGCTTTGTCTGCGCTGGTTAAGCTGCGTTTATCATCGTCAATCTCACACAGCAAAGGAGATTTTGCCCATGCGAAAGCTACGAGTCGCCGGTGTGCTCGCCGTGCTGCTGAGCCTTGCCACCGTGTCGCTGTCGCTGGCTGCGGCGTTTGTCGGCCCGATCTACGACGGCACCAGCCTTGACTACCAGCCGTCGATTATTCGTGTGCAACCCAGCGGCCAGCTGATGATCGTGTATGAGCGGCTGAATGCGAGCCAGGTTGGCGATTTGTACGTCAGCGTTTCCAACAATGGTGGCCAGACCTGGACCACGCCGCAGGTGATCATCAACACCGCCGGCAACGAGCGCCACCCCGCGCTGCTTCAGCTAGGAACCTCGTCGTTTGTGCTTTTCTACCTGTCGAACGAAACTGGCAGCTTCCGCATCCATCGTGCCACCTCAACCGATGGCTTGAGCTGGACGGGACAGGGCGCGATCAATCTGGGCTGGGCTACTGGCGGCGAGATCAATCCATCGGTGATCCGCGAGGCCAACGGCACGCTCACGATGACCTACCAACGCCTCAACGGTCCGAGCTACCTTGCCCGCTCGACAGATAACGGCGCGACCTGGGACACGCTCAAGACGCAGGTGAGCCCGGCTAACAGCGCTCTGCCACGCATCGTCAAGCGCGAGAGTGACGGCAAATACCTGGTTACATACCAGACCGGCAGCAGCGTCGTCTCGCTGTTCTCCAAGGTCACCAGCGATCCTTACAACTGGAACGTGACCGAGACGCCTTTCTCGATCGACGCCAACAGCCACGACTCGCAGCCGATCGTGCTGGAAGACGGCAAGTTCGTCACGTTCTACACGCAGCAGATCGGCAGCGCGCCCTTCAATATTCACTACCGTGTCAGCAACGACGGCGTGATCTGGGGGCCGAAGGTCGCCGTTACCAAAGATCGCAAATACTACAATCTGCAGCCGCATCCGCTGCTGCATGGCACGCCCGGCCACGTAATCCTGACCTGGTCGCACCAGGAGAGCGCACAGCCATACCAGGATCACGATGTGTGGATCAACACGGATCTGACACTTGCGCTGAACATCAGCC
>JAFAYS010000624.1 GCA_019240175.1 Chloroflexota bacterium
GAAGAACCAAGAACCTAGAACCTAGAACCAAACGAAACAAAGGAAATACCGCCGTTTCCCCTCGCCTGCGGCAACCGAGGCGGAAGCCCGCCGAGGTTCGGGGAAGGGGATGCTGAGCAACGCGAAGCAGGGGTGAGGGCCTGCCGCAGAACAAGGGAACAAAAAACGATCATCTCGCCCTCTTTGTTCCTTTGTTTCCTTGTTCCTTTGTTTGCCCGTAGGGCATCAGGTGAGGGCCTGACAACTTTATGAGCTACCAGATTACACTCGAAGAATCACCCGCCGCAGCCGACAACGCTGCCATTCGCCAGGGGCTCGATCGCTTCAACGTGGCGCGCGTCGGCGAGACGAAGTGGCAGCCCTTCTCGATCTTCATCCGCGACGCCGACAACACGATCGTCGGTGGGCTGGTCGGCGGCACGTACTGGGGCTGGCTCTACGTCGAGCTCCTGTGGATCTCGGAAGAAGTACGCGGTCAAAACTACGGCAGCCGGCTGCTGGCAATGGCCGAGGCCAAAGCGGTCGAGCTTGGCTGTAGCTACGCTCACCTTGACACGATGAGCTTTCAGGCGCTGCCCTTCTACGAGCGCCACGGCTACAGCGTCTTTGGCGTGCTGGACGATGTGCCCGCCGGATCGGGAGAGCGCCGCTACTGGCTCCGTAAAACACTCACAGCTCAGGATTCGCCTCAGACTACCTGACGAGGTTGTATGCAAAATGCCAAAACTCGCGAAGCCTACGCCAAAGCCCGCTCACTGATGCCCTACGGCGTTAGCTCCAACTTCCGCTACTGGGGCGACGACACGCCCGTGATCAGTCGCGGTGCCGGTGCCTGTGTCTATGACGCCGATGGCAACGAGTACATCGACTACCGGCTGGGCTTCGGGCCCGTGATCCTGGGCCATGGTCATCCGGCGGTGGTGGAGCGCGTGCAGCAGGCGATCGTCGATGGAACCTGTTTTGCGCTGACCGGCGAGTGGGAGATTCGCGCCGCCGAAAAGGTGCTGCGGCTGCTCAAGTGGCCGGATCTGATGCGCTGGACCACCAGCGGAACCGAAGCCACCATGCACGCGATCCGCATCGCCCGCGCGCACACAGGCCGCGAGCGCATCCTCAAGTTCGAGGGCAACTACCACGGCAACCACGATTATCTGCTCTTCTCCACCGCAGGCGCGTGGCCCGGCTCGATGGGCAGCCGCCGCAGCCCGATTCCGGTTGCCAGCACCAGCGGCATTCCCCGCCACGTCACAGATTATGTCATCACCGTGCCCTACAACGATGTCGAGCTGCTTGAGACCACGGTTGCGCGCTGTGCCCAGGATCTCGCCGCGATCATCGTCGAGCCGGTGATGGGCAACTGCGCCGGGATCACGCCGGTCGCGGGCTTTCTCGAAACGATCCGCCGCCTGTGCGACGAGCACGGCATCGTGATGATCCTGGACGAGGTCAAAACCGGTTTTCGCATCGCCAATGGTGGCGCAGCAGAAGTCTATGGCGTCACGCCCGACATGGCGACCTACGCTAAAGCGCTAGGCAATGGCTTTCCGGTGGCGGCGATCGCTGGTCGACGCGCGGTGATGGAAACGATCGTGCCCGGCCAGGTGATGCAGGGCGGCACCTACTGCGGCAACGCGGTCGGCGTAGCGGCGGCGGATGCGGTGCTCGATATGCTTGAGCGCGAGCCGGTGCTTGAGCAGATCGCCGCGCAGGGTCGCAAGCTGATGCAAGGCCTCGGCGAGATCTTGAGCCAGGCCGGCGTCGCCCATCATCTGCTGGGGCACGGCGCAATGTTTGGTCTGGTGCTGGGAACCGACGAGCCGCGCGAACACCGCGATTGGGCCAAAACCGATCGCCAGCGCTACGAGCACCTGATGCTGGGCCTGGTCCAGCATGGCGTCATGCCCGATCTGGACTCGCGCGAGCCCTGGTTTTTGTGCGCGGCCCACGACGACGGGCTGATCGATCGGACGTTGGAGCGCTTCGAGACCGTGCTCAAAACGCTGTAAGCCCACGAGGTAAATATGCGCCAGCTTTGGATCAACAACCACTGGAGCGCAGCCATCGACGACGCCACGTTCGGGGTGATCGATCCGGCGACCGAGGAGGAAGTTGGCCGCGTACCCGCCGCCACGCGCGCCGACGTGGATCGAGCGATGCAGGCCGCGCAAACCGCCTTCCGCGATTGGCGACGCGTGCCAGCCGCCGAGCGCGCCGAGCTACTGCATGAGATCGCCCGGCGCATGCGTGAGCACGTCGAAAACCTGGCGGTAACGCTCACACTTGAGACCGGACGGCACATCGATCGCAATCGCCGCTACGTGCTCTGGTCCGCCGACGTCTTCGATTACTACGCCGAGCTAGGCCGCAACGATCGCGGACGTGTGATCCCGAGCGTGGAAGCGTCGCAGCTGGCGCTGGTGCTCAAAGAGCCCTACGGCGTGGTCGTCTGCATTGTGCCGTGGAACTATCCAATGCTGCTGCTGGCCTGGAAGATCGCGCCCGCGCTGGCGGCAGGCAACACCGTGGTGATCAAGCCGGCCTCGCAGACGCCGCTGGCCACGCTCGATCTGGCGCACTGCTTCGAGCATCTGCCGCCGGGCGTAGTCAATATCATCACAGGCAGCGGCGGAACTGTCGGCGATGCGCTGGTGACACATCCGGCGACGTCGGTGATCGCGTTCACAGGCTCGACCGAGGTCGGGCAGCGCATCGCAGGGCTGGCCGCCGAGCGCATGACCAAAGTGCATCTTGAGCTGGGCGGCAAAGATCCCTGCATCATCGCCGCCGACGCCGATATCAGAACCGCAGCGCTGGGCGTGGCCTGGGGCGCGTTCGTCAACGCCGGGCAGGTCTGCACCTCGATCGAGCGGATCTACGTCGAGCGGCCCGTCTACCGCGACTTCTGCGACTGTCTGGCCGAGCTAACCGCCGGCCTGCGCGTGGGCTCGCCCTTCGATCCGGCTACTCAGATTACGCCGCTGATCGGCAGCCGGGAGCGCGACGCGGTCCTAGCGCAGATCGAGCAGGCCCAGGCGCAGGGCGCGCGAGTTGTCGCCGGTGGCCGAAGACCGCCGCAGCTTGATCTGGGATTTTTCCTTGAGCCGACAGTGCTGGTGGACGTGCCCTACACCGCCACGATCATGCGCGAAGAAACCTTCGGCCCGGTTGCGCCGGTTGCGCCGGTTGAAGACTTCGAGCAGGCCCTGGCGCTCGCCAACGACTCGCGCTACGGCCTGGGTGCCAGCCTCTTCACCCACGATCCGCGCAAAGCCAAGCGCTTCTACGAGGAGATCAAAGCCGGCACGGTCTGGATCAACGATCCGCTGACCGACAACCTCGCCGGGCCGTTTGGCGGCATGAAGCAGAGCGGCATCGGGCGCGAGCTAGGCGAGGAAGGTCTCGCAGAATTCCTGGAAACCAAGCATGTCCACTGGGACTTCGAGATGCAGCCCAAGCCCTGGTGGTATCCGTACGGAGACAAGTAGGGAACAAAAGAACAAACATGAGTCATCCCGAATTTAGGGGGTGGCTCATGTGCGATAAGGCGGTCAGCCAAAGCCGGCTGAGGGCTGCTC